>JAVUPY010000067.1 GCA_032252755.1 Terriglobia bacterium | reverse complement strand
CCTTTCTGGTGCAAGCCCGTACAAGGAGACTAGTTTCATTCCCCTGCCACCCGCGCTATACCTGCCCATGGCGCTGCACCATTTGAGTTTCTGGAACGCGTTCATCGCGTTTCGAGTTGTAACCTTCGTCCTCGTTGTGGTTGCGATTGTCTGGCTGAGCCGCCAGTTGAAACTGAATCTGCTGAACACTGCGTTAATCCTCGCCATCACCTTGACCTATGCGCCGTTTTACGCGCTTCTGACGGGCGGAAATCTCGACGGATTGATGATGGCGTTCCTGGTTTTCGCCTGCGCGCGAAGCGTTGCGGCCAGCGGTAGTTTCCTGGGGCTTTCGATTGGAACGAAGTTCTACAGCATCCTGCTGGTCCCGGTCTTGATTGTGCGTCGTCAATGGCGTGAACTGCTCTGGGCGATTGCGGTGTTGTGCGTGCTGCTTCTCCCATTCATCAGCTATATCCCGGACGCCTTTGCGAGCGTGTTCCACCGGACCTCGGTTCTGCGTCTCTCGGGAAATGAAAGTCCCGCTGTTTTGTTTATCGTCCTGTTTGGGGAAAAGCGGATCTGGGCTTGGAGAAGCTGTTATGTCGCGCTTTGGGGCGGAACTCTTCTCATCCGCTTGCTTGCAGACTGGGTGACCGCACCTGGCTGCGACATCGACAAAGAACGCTTTCGGACGCTCGACTACCTTCCGTGGATGGCTGGCGCTCCAGTCCTGGTCTTCACCTACACGGGTACCATACTCCTGCCGGTGATGGCGCGACTGCTCCGCAATAATCAGGAGCGCCGTCTGTTCGGGAGCGAACGAATAATCGTTTCCGGCTTTCTTCTGACGGGTATTTACCCATTCGTCGCTTCAGAGATTTTGACCGGCGTCGCACCGCTGTTACACCTTCATCAGGGTGCGACTGAAGCGTTGATGAATTGCATTGCTCCTCTGGGAATTTCAGCAATACTCATTGGAAGCGGGCTGCAGGCGTGGAGAACGTTCAGAGCATCAGGGCGACCGGGATCAATTCTTCAGCGTCGAGCTTCCGAACCGAATATCGCGATCTAATCTGCTGGCGAAAAGAGGCACCTAAGCCTCTGCCACCGCTTCCTTCTGTCCGTCCGGGTTTCTGGAAGCTGGCTGCTCCTTCTCCTCGTGGTACTCCATCTCCGTATTGACGGCCCAGAGGTTGGACTTGTCGGTGACGCCCGCGAGGATGTTGTCGACGGCGGTCATGGCCGTGAGCATGGAGTGGTCCTGGTTGTTGTATTTGTGCATGCCGTTGCGGCCAACCAGGAACAGGTTGTCGAAGCCATCGAGATAACCGCGCAGTTCGTCGAAGCGCGTGTAGGTTCCGAAGTAGGCCGGATAGGTTTTCGGCATGCGGATGACGGTGGCATCCAGCACTTCGGACGATTTCAGGATTCCGATCTTCTCCAACTCCTGCTTGGCGAGGTTCGCCATGTCGCCCTCCGGCATTGTCCACAGGTCGTCGGTCTGGTAGCAGAAATATTCGACGCCGATCCACACGGTGTCGGGATCCTTCACCATGTAGGGGCTCCAGTTGTTGAAGATCTGAAGGCGACCGGCGCGGACATCGGGCTCCTGGATGTATATCCAGTTGTCGCGAATGAGCTGGTTCGGACGGTCCTTGTCTTCCACGCTGAGACGCTTTACGAGCAGCCCAACGGTGACGAAGTCGCGATACTGAAGTCCGTCGCTGATCTCGCGGATCTGTGCAGGCACTTCGACGCCGCGGAGCGCATTCGTCAGCTCCTGGATGGGCATGGTGGAAAAGAAATAGTCGCCGGCGATGTCCAGGCGGGAGCCGTTCTTGTCGCGTCCGCTGATAGAGACGACGCGGCCGTTTTCACACTCAATAGTGTCCACGTCGAATTCGGTCAGGATGGTGCCGCCGAGATCCTGCACGCGCTGGGCAACGATTTCCCAAAGCTGGCCGGGACCGAGTTTCGGATACAGGAAACGCTGAATGAGCGAGGTCTCGACGTTCTTCTGCCTGACATCGGAGCGCTTCTGGAACATCTTCTTCAGCATGTGCGCAATCGTCGTGGTGATCGAAAGGCCCTTGATGCGCTGGGCGCCCCATTCGGCGCTGATCTCCTGGCACGGCACGCCCCAGACTTTTTCCGTATAGGAGTGGAAAAACGTCTCGTATAGTTCTTTGCCGAAGCGGCTGATGAAAAATTGCTCGAGGTTCTCGATGCGCTTTGGTGGGAAGAGCATCGCCTTCATGTAGCTGAAGCCAATCTTGATGGTGCGGACGATACCGAGGTTTTGCAGAGTGGCGGCGCTGAGCTGGATCGGGTATTCGAAGAACTTGCGCAGGAAGTAGATGCGCGACTTGCGATTGCGCAGCAGCATCACGTCGTCGCGGACGGCGGCGTTGTGCCCGGCGCCCGTAGAGGGCAGTTCGCGAACCTGGTTCTGGTAGGTGATGACGGTACCGGCTTTGGCGGTCTCGTCCATGGGCATTTGCTTGAGCCACCACTGCATGACGCGGTCGCTCTTGGAGAAGAAGCGGTGGCCGCCGATATCGATGCGATTGCCCTTGTAATTGACGGTGCGGGAGATGCCGCCCATGAAAGTGCTCTTCTCGAGGACAATGGGCGTGATGTCCGACCGGGTGAGCAGTTCGTAGGCTGCGGTCAGGCCTGCGGGGCCGGCACCGATGATGATCGCCTTCTTTGGGGACAAGGAAACTCCTGGTATCAATACGCAGACTTTCAGGGAAGTCTCGAATATCTCATTTCATTCTAGACTGAGAGACGCCTGAGTTATAGATGCGTTTGACGGGGAACGCGCCGAGGGCCCCTGGAGAACCAAGGTGCCAACCCGTTCGGCACCGTTTCTGTAACTCCCCGCCTGAAAAACTGGGCTATATAATCTTGTTATCCCATGTCTGCAATCGACATCTTTGCACTGGAAAAGCGTTACTCCGTCGGCTTTTGGAAGAAGCGGCCCAAGCAGGCTTTGTACCCATTGACCCTTTCGGTGGAGCGGGGAGAGGTCTTCGGTTTTCTCGGTCCCAATGGCGCGGGAAAAACGACCACGCTGAAGCTGCTGATGGGACTCATCTATCCGACCGGCGGTTCGGCGAAGATCCTCGACCGGGAGTTGGACGACCCGACCATGAAGGCGCAGATCGGATTTCTTCCCGAACAGCCCTATTTTTACGATCACCTTTCCGCGCGCGAGTTGCTCGACTACTACTCGAGGCTTTCGGGCGTTCCAGCGAAAGACCGTAGCCGGAGGATCGAAAGTGTGCTGGAGCGTGTGGCGCTGCCGGATGCCGGGCATACGCAGTTGCGGAAATATTCCAAGGGCATGTTGCAACGCGTAGGGATTGCCCAGGCCATCATTCACGATCCGGCCGTGATTTTCCTCGATGAACCGATGAGCGGACTGGACCCGATCGGGCGGCGCGAAGTGCGCGACCTGATCCAGGGCCTGAAGGAAGAGGGAAAGACAATCTTCTTCTCGACACATATTCTGAGCGACGCCGAAACGCTGTGCGACCGGGTGGGCGTGATCAACAAGGGCAGGTTGCGCGGCATCGGCGTAATGGCCGACCTTGAGATGGAGGTCAGCGGGAAGGTCGAGATCGTCTGGGTAGGCTCGGCGGCCAAGCGTGACATTGACGCGCTGGGCGGGACATCGCACGCCAGCGGCGAATCGCTCCGAGTGGAACTTCCAGAAAAGCAAATGGACGCGGCAATCGACGCCATTCGGCGCAATGGCGGGAAATTGATCTCGGTGACGCCGGTACGCGTCACGCTCGAGCAGTTCTTCCTGGAAAAGCTGGAAGACGAAGACACCACGCCGATTCCGGCGGGAGAGGCGGTGGCGAAGTGAGAAACCGGATCACTGCTATCGCCTATAACACCTTCCGCGAAGCCGTGCGCGACAGGGTTCTGTACAACCTGGTTGTGTTCGCCATCCTCATGGTCGGCGCTGCGCTGATTTTTGGCGAAATCTCGATTGGTATCCAGCGGCAGGTGCTGATCAATCTCGGGCTGACCGCGATTTCACTGTTTGGGATCGTAATCGCGATTTTCATAGGCATCGGGTTGGTGTCGAAAGAGATCGAGAAAAAAACGCTGTACACGGTCCTCGGAGCGCGACCGGTGCGGCGGTGGGAGTTCGTCCTGAGCAAGTACTCGGGGCTGGCGGGCACGCTGGTCGTCAATGCCGGGTTCATGGCGGTCGGATTCTTCGCGGCCCTGCTTTACCTGAATCGCCATTTTGAACGCGCGGATGCATACGTCCTGGTCGCGCTCTACTTCATAGTGCTCGAGTTCCTCCTGATCACGGCGATCGCAATCTTCTTTTCGACGTTCTCGACGCCGCTGATGTCGGCGGTATTCGCGTTCTCGCTGTTCGTGATTGGCACTTTTGCAGAAGACTTGAGGGCCTTTGCGAGCATGACGACCGGAGCGACAAAATACCTGGCCAGCGGTCTGGCGTGGATGGTGCCGAATTTCGCGGCGTTCAACGTGATCTCCGAGGTGGCACATTCGACTCCAATTGCCGGCCGGCTCGTGCTCTACAACTCGATCTACGCGGCGTTGTATGTGATGGTGTGCCTGAGCGCGGCTGTGCTGGTTTTCGAGCGCCGCAATTTCAAATGACACGAAGCAGCAAAATTTCGGCAGTGGCCGGCTCGTTCCTGGTCGCGAGTCTGCTGCTGAGTGTGGTTACGTTGCGCGCCGTGGATCGCGTGCGTGGCGAAGCTACCCTGGAAGAGGTCTTATATATTCCCTCGGCGAAGACGGTGAAGCGGCTCAGCTTCGGCTATGACGGGCTGATGGCAGATCTGTATTGGACACGCGTTGTGCAGTACTTCGGCGGGAAGCACAAGGCAAAGTCGAAGCAGTACCGGCTCCTCAAGCCATTGCTGGACATCACCACCACACTGGATCCACACCTGATCATTGCCTATCAGTTCGGATCGACTTTCCTGGCACAACAACCGCCCCAAGGGGCAGGCGACCCGCAGGGTGCGGCCGAACTCATTGAGAAGGGCATCCGCGAGAATCCCTCGCAATGGCGGCTGTATTACACCCTAGGATTCATCAACTGGATCGAGTTGCACAACCCGCAAGCGGCTTCCGAGGCATTCCAGAAGGGTTCTCGGATCCCCGGCGCCATGGTCTGGATGAAAGTGATGGCGGCGAAACTGGCACAGGAAGCCGACAATCCCGAAACAGCTCGTTACCTGTGGACCAACATCTACGAAAACAGCACGGACAAGATGCTGAAGCAGAACGCGCTCAGGCACCTGGTCGCCTTGCGTGTGGATGACGACGTTACTTTCCTGCAGAGCTACGTAGAACGTTATCGCCAGCAATATGGACACTATCCCGCCAGCTTGCAGGAATTGCAGTCGGCGGGGTGGATCCGGCGGCTGCCGCTGGACCCGCTGGGGGATCCCTACGAGATTCGCAACGGGCGGATCGAGGTTTCACACCCGGATGAGCTGCCTTTCATTACGAAGGGACTTCCGCCGGGATATGAAGCATCGGGAGCACCGGCTCAGCCATCTAAGTAAACAGGTACACTCTTCCCCATGAACCTATCTCGCAAGTTCCTCTGCCTGGGCGCACTGCTGCTTTGCCTGCCTGCTTGGGCGGAAGCTCCTAAGGCTGCTGATGTTCATGATGTGGCACAGCGCGTCGATAAGTACTACAACCAGCTGAAGAGCCTTCGAACGGATTTCACCGAGATTTATCGCGGTGGAGGCATCAGCCGAACCGAGAGCGGCGTAATGTATCTGAAGAAACCGGGGCGGATGCGCTGGGACTACGAAACCCCGCGAAAGAAGGTCTTCCTGACGGATGGCAAGACCGCCTGGTTCTATGTGCCGGGCGAGCGGCAGGCGCGCCGTACCGCAGTGAAGAACCTGGACGACTTTCGTTCCCCTTTGCGTTATCTCCTGGGCCACACAAAACTTGGGAAAGAGATGAAGAATCTCTCTTTGGTCTCCGCTGGACCCAATGCGGAGCCCGGGGATGTGGTGTTGAGCGGTGTGCCCAAGGGCATGGAAGACCGGGTCCAGCTCGTCCAATTGGAAATCGCCCCGGACGGCTCAATTGTGCGGATATCGATTGAAGAGGTGGACGGCTCCCTCACCGAATTCCGCTTCCAGCATCCCGTGAAGAACGTCAAAGTAGCGGATGCGAGTTTCAGGTTCGTGCCACCAGCCGGGGTGGAGGTTATGAACGCGACCGAACTGCAACCGTGAGGGTTACGAGATACCCCTCAGGTGCTGCTACTGTCGTGTGATCTGAGAGCTTACAAGAGCAACAATCCTTTGCTTTTCAGAGTGTTAGACTTGGTGTAGTGTGGCAGAATCGCTGAACTCAGCTGATTGGGCCCGCGTAGGGATTTATGGCCGAATACCTGATTAAGCTGGCGGACGAACGCGGACACATCTTCGAACGAACCGAGCCGGGATATTCGGAGTCCGAGGTTCGGGACCGGTTCATGCAGCAGGGCTATCTCGTCTACTGGGTAAAGCCGCAGGGAATTTTCACTGGCGGACGGGTTCGCGTCGCCAAGCGGCGGAAGATCAAGCTCGACCAGTTCGTAATTTTCAATCAGCAGTTCATTACGCTGATTAAGGCGGGATTGCCGATCGTGCAGGCACTCGACCTGCTCGCGAAACGCCAGCGCAATCCCTTCTTCCGCACGATTCTGGAAAACGTTCGCGACCGGGTGCGCGGGGGCGAATTGCTTTCTGACGCGTTCGCCGAGCAGGGCGTGTTCCCGAGAATTTACTCGACCACGATTATGGCCGGTGAAAAGTCCGGCAACCTGGAAGAGACTCTGATGCGCTACGTCGCGTTCCAGAAGCTCGCGCTCGCGTTCCGGCGCAAGGTGATCTCGTCCCTGATTTATCCGGCGATTCTGGTTACCGGTGTGTTCGTGTTGCTTGGCGTACTGGTACAGTTCGTCATCCCGCGCTTCAACCAGCTTTACACGGAGCTGGGACGGCCTCTGCCGCCGCTTACAACGTTTACGCTGGGCATCCTGCTGGGCGTAAAGGTGTACCTGCCATACATCGTGCTCGCAGTGATCGGGGGGGGGTTCCTGTTGTGGCGGTGGTCGCAAACGGAGAGGGGTGGGACGGCGATCGACCGGTTCAAGATGAATCTGGTCATCTTCGGCGACGTCTGGCTGAAGTACCAGATTGCGATGTTCTCGAGGATGCTCTCCACGCTGCTCGCCGGCGGCCTGTCGCTCGTTCCGGGACTGGAAACCGCCTCGCAATCGATGCAGAGCCGGCTAATCAGCACATCGGTGGACGGAGCGACGCAGAGCGTCCGCGAAGGAAAGTCCCTGGCGCGCAGCCTCGAAGATACGAAGGTCTTTCCAGAGTTAGCCATTGAGATGATTGAGGTCGGCGAGTCAACCGGCGCTCTGCCATCAATGTTGAATTCGGTAGCCGAATTCTACGAAGACGACGTAGAGACGGCCCTCACAAGAGCGATGTCGCTCATCGAACCGACGATCCTTATCTTCATGGGACTGGTGGTCGGATTCATATTGCTGTCGCTCTACATGCCCGTGTTCAGTATCGGCGCGAGCGGAATGGGTGGCTAGATTTTGAACGGAGCAGTAATGGGTCAGATATTTGCAGTACCGGTCGGGGATCCGCGCGAGGAAGAAGTACGCGCGAAGGAGCTCGCGAAGCGCTATCGCTGCGAGTTCGTCGACCTCCGCAATTTTCATTTACAGCACGATTTGTTCAAGAAAGTGCCCGTGGACTTGATGTTCCGGCACAACTTCATCCCGCTGGAAGAGACCGACGGGCGTCTCTCGATAGCCATTGCCGATCCCAGCCAGTTGATGGTCCTGGACGAAATCGGTGTCCTGCTGCACAAGCGCGTTGTGCCCAAGGTTGCGACGCTGACGCAGATCACCGACATCCTGAAGAAAACCGAGCAATCGCAGCGCGTTCTGGAAGAAGCGGGATCGACCTTCACCCTCGACGTAATCCGGGAAGACGAAAACGGCGACGAGACAATCTCAATCGAGCGCCTCACCGCCGAAGCTGCTGACATCAGTCCAATCATCCGCCTGGTCGATACGACGATCTTCACCGCACTCGAGCGGCGCGCCAGCGACATCCACGTGGAGACGCGCGACGATTCCGTGATCGTGAAATACCGCATCGACGGCGTGCTCCAGGAGGCGATGAAGCCGATCGCCAAAGAGCACCACACGACCATCATTTCGCGTATCAAGGTCATGTCGGAACTCGACATCGCCGAGCGCCGCGTTCCACAGGACGGCCGCTTCCGGGTTCGATACAAGGGACGGTACATCGATTTCCGCGTCTCGATCATGCCCAGCATTCACGGCGAAGATGCCGTGCTCCGCGTGCTCGACAAGGAGTCGATGAGCGAGAAGTTCCACAAGCTTGTTCTCGACGTGGTCGGATTCGACGAGATCACCCTGGCACGCTTCCGGCGCTACATCTCCGAACCGTACGGCATGGTGCTCGTGACCGGTCCCACAGGTTCCGGTAAAACTACCACCTTGTATGCCGCTCTGAACGAGATCAAGACCGACGAAGACAAGATCATCACGATCGAAGATCCCGTCGAATACCAGATCCGGGGCGTCACCCAGATTCCGGTAAACGAGAAAAAGGGCCTGACGTTTGCCCGTGGACTACGCAGCATCCTGCGCCATGATCCGGACAAGATCATGGTCGGCGAAATCCGCGACACCGAGACGGCGCAGATCGCGATCAACTCGGCTTTGACCGGCCACCTGGTCTTCACCACGGTTCACGCCAACAACGTGGTAGACGTCCTCGGGCGCTTCCTGAACATGGGCGTGGAGCCCTACAATTTCGTTTCGGCGCTCAACTGCATCCTGGCCCAGCGGTTGGTTAGAGTTATCTGCGAATACTGCAAGAAACGGGTGTACTATGACGCCGCAACCCTTGAAGCCAGCGGCTTGAATTCCAACGAATGGAGACTGGTTCCCTTCTACGAGGGACAGGGCTGCATTGAGTGCGCCAACACGGGGTATCGCGGCCGGACGGCGATTCACGAATTGCTCGAACTGACGGATAACATCCGCGAGATGATTCTGGCCAAGAAGCCGAGTTCGGAAATTCGCAAGATCGCCCGTGAGGAAGGCATGACCTTCCTGCGCGAACAGGCATTGGAACGCGTGCGCCGTGGAATCACCACTCTGAAGGAGATCAACAAGGTCACCTTTATCGAGACCACGCGTTAGGAGAGAGATGGCACACACAAGAGACAATGTGGTTCTGCCAATCGCATGCGAGATCACGCCGTCGCGCGTGATCGCGGCTCGGGGCTCGCATCGCAACATCGATTCAGCGAGCGCACGGGCCCTCTCCGCAGGCGCCGTTGTGCCGGGCCTTACCGGGGACAACGTGGTGCGCCCGGAAGAGCTGCGCACTGTCGTGGAAGATGTGCTGACCACGGTCGGCGGGCATGGACACGATGTGACCGTAGTGCTGCCTGACTCGGTGGTTCGGGTGGTGCTGCTCGATTTCGAAACCCTGCCTGACAAGCACCAGGACGCCGAAGGCGTCATCCGTTTCCGGCTGAAAAAATCGTTGCCTTTCGACGTCGACAAAGCGATGTTGAGCTATGACGTGCGGCGCACATCTGCCGGCGTGAAAGTGGTTGCGGCGGTGGCCCAACCCACGGTAATCGAGCAATACGAGGCAGCGTTTCGCGCGGCCGGGTATCAGCCGGGCGTGGTGATGCCCTCTTCACTGGCGGCGCTGGGCGCGGTCGATGCGGACCGTCCGACACTCGTCCTCAAGGTGGACGCGGAGACGACCACGGTAACTATCGTGGATCAGCAGCAGCTTCTGCTCTTCCGAACGCTGGAAGGCGGCGCGAAGGCGGTCACGGGAGAACGCATCGCGGAAGACGTTTATCCCTCGCTGGTCTTCTTGCAGGACAACTACGGGTTGTCGGTAGAGCGGGTGCTGATTGCGGGCGTTCCCAGCGCGGCGGAAATCGCGCCGGTGCTGGAGCAGCAGACGGGGGCCAAGGTAAAAGACCTGGTCGACAGTTCGATTGCTCCGGGAACAGGAGTCCCCCGGGGTGAGCTGGCAGGCGTCGTCGGTGCGCTGCTGGCATAAGGAAATTTCATGCGGCTGAATATCAATCTCGCGACCCAACCGTACGAGGACGTTCGCAAGTTCCTCGCGAAATGGGGTCTGCTCACGCTGGTTCTGGCGGCGGCAACGGCGATGCTGGTCTTCATGGCGGTGCGCAATTGGCGCGACTCAAGAACCATCAACGCGCAGATTGCGGACATGCACCAGAAGATGGACGCGCTCGACAAAACTCGGGCAGCGGCGATCGCAACGCTGAACGAACCCGGAAACAAAGTGATTGCGGAGAAGTCCCGGTTCCTGAACGACGCCATCCAGAGAAAATCGCTTTCGTGGACCCGCATCTTCATGGACCTGGAACGGATGATGCCGCAGGGACTGCACGTGGTTTCCATCAAGCCGGAATTCGCCAAAGATAACCGGCTCGGCATTCACCTGACCGTCGGCGGCAACTCGCACGAGAAGGCCATTGAACTGGTGCGGCGAATGGAAGAGTCTTCGACCTTCAGGCAGGCTACCTTGCTCTCTGAAACAATGACGAGCAGCGGGTCGGATCCTGTTATGTTCGAAATCACGTCGACTTACACGCCCTCGCGTGTGGCCGATGAATTTCCATCGCAGAAAACGCCGGAAGCAGTGGCAAAATCGGAGGGTGCGCGATGAAGAGCGTTCGAGAAGCACGCCGCGTGCTGCTGATTATCGCGATCCTTCTGCTGGTGATCGCCGCGGGAGCTACGGCTCGGCTCCTCTCGCCAGGCGGACGAAACTCGGCGTACCTGCACAACGAGTACAAACGGTTACAGGCTGATTACGAGATGAAGTTGAAAGACATTGGTCCAGCCCGTGACATGGACCAGAGACTGGCCAAGGCTCGGGAGCAACAGGCCGCCTTCTATGCCGACCGCATCCCTGTGCGTTACTCCACGATTTCGGAAACACTGGGCGAACTGGCGTCGAAAAACCAGGTGCAGATCTCGGCCATCAAGTACGACCCCAAGGATACGTCGATTGCGGGTCTGCAACGTGTCAACATCGCAGCCCAGTTCACTGGCGATTACACCAGCGAAATGAAGTTCGTTAACGCATTGGAGCGATCCAGGTTGTTCTTCGTGATTAACAGCGTGGACCTGGGTAGCGCCCAGGGCGGCCAGATTCGGCTTGAGATCCACTTCGAAACATATCTGAGGAGCGCGTGATGAAGACCGGAACAGACAGCCCGGTGAAGACCGGATTGGCCATCGTCCTGGTGATCGTCGCGATTTTTTACGTGGCGCGCTGGGTCATGGGCCCGAATAGCGGTCCATCCGGCACAACGTCTTCGGCCGGCACCACGGCCGCAATGAAGGGCCAGACAATTAACTCGCTCGATCCGACTCTGCGCACCGATCTCTTGAAAGACGAAGAGAATACACAATACGAATCGAAGGGAAGGAACATCTTCCTGCTGCAGGCGGAGTTACCGAAGCCCGTCCAGAGTCCGATGGCACAGCAGCAGCAAACTCAGCCGATTTACCAGGGGCCGCCACCGCCGCCACCAATCAATTTGAAGTTTTATGGCTACGGCAACCACCCCGGTCAGCCCAAGCGCATCTTCCTCTCACGGGGAGACGATATTTGGGTCGCAAAAGAGGGTGATGTGGTGGATCGCCGCTACAAGATCATCAAGATCAATCCGACCTCGGTTGAGATCGAGGACGTGCTGAGCAACAATCGGCAGAGCATTCCCCTGTCCCAGGGCCAGGGTTGATTCGGCAAGAGGTATACCGTGCGTCGTTCCCGTCATAGCCAGCGTGGCGTCATTCTCCTGATGCTGCTGATCGCGCTGACGCTGATCATCATCGCGATGGCGGTTGCCGCGCCGAAACTGGCGCAGCAGATCAGGCGCGACCGCGAGATCGAAATGATCCATCGCGGCACGCAATACGCGCGCGCGGTGAAGAAGTACTACAAAAAGTTCGGCCGCTACCCCAACAGCATCGAGCAACTGGAGAACACCAACAACATCCGCTTCCTGCGCAAGGCCTACACCGACCCCATGTCGAAGGATGGCAAGTGGCGCGTGGTGAAGTTCGGGGACGTCCAGTTAGGACAGCAGGGCAGCGGGACCGGAACCATCGGCGGAACCGGCGGCGCACTGCCGCCAGTCGTCGGCGGGGCATTGAATCAGGGTGGAACGAGCCTGCAGGGTCCGGCCACTCAACCCTCGACTGGGCAGCAAGGTCAGCAATCCACATTCGGAACAAGCACTAATTTCGGGCCGAGTACCAGTTTCGGGCCGCAGGGTTCGCAATCTGGATCTTCTCCGACAGGCCAGCCTTCGGGATTCGGACAGTCCGGTTTCGGAAAGCCCGCGGGACAGACCTTCGGCGGTGGCGCCATCCTCGGCGTGGCCAGCACCAGCAAGGCCAAAGGCTTCCACGAGTACAACCAGAAATCGGAATACGACAAATGGCTGTTCGTCTACGACCCCACGCAGGATCGCGGCAACCTCATCACCGGCCCCTATAACCCGAAAGCTTTTGTCGGTAACGCTGCGCCAGTAGGCACGCCCGCAGGACAGATGAATCAACCGGGATCGACCTTCGGAAGCCCAAGCGGTTTCAGCAACAGCCCAGGCGGGTTCTCGAATAACCCAAGCGGGTTCTCGAACAGCCCTTCCACGAACCAGCCTTCCGGCAGCCAACCACACAATCCGTAGCCGGGTATCCGGTTTTGTAGTTTGGGCAGTCGCGGTAGCATGTGATGAACGTCACTGCGCCTTAACACTTTGGTATTAGACCATTAGTGCGCTTTTGCACGTCGCGAAATAGCGCGCCCGCAACGGGTTCCCCCGAACACTCCCCATAAAAGCGCGCCAGTATCGCTTTTCCCCCAAGCACATCGCGAAAAGCACTCCAGAACTGGGATTCCATAATTTTGTCTTTTCAGGAGGCGGTATGAAGGCCCTGCGTCTCATTTTTGCCGTATTGATGCTTGCCTGTGGCGTTATCCTTATTGGGTGCAGTGCGGATCGCACGCTGCAGTCCATCACGGTTTCACCTTCGTCCCAAGAGATGGGTGCGCCCGGTCAAACCGTTCAGTTCCGAGCGACGGCAACCTACACGAAGGGAACACATCCCACCACAACTCGTGATGTGACTTCGGAAGTGCAGTGGAATTCCAGCAATCCCGCTGTGGCAACGATAAATCCAGGCGGATTGGCCACAGCAGTTGCTGGCGGCACGACGGAAATCAGCGCGACGATGGGCGGAAGCCTCGGCGTAGTTACGGGTAAAGCCGAAGTGAAGGTAGATTACGGTGGAACAGACCCACATGAAATAACCTCTCTTACGATAATCCCCTCAAACCAATCGGTCGGAAACGTAGGGGAAACCGCACAGTACTTGGCAATAGGCACGTTCAATTCAGCACCAATTACGGCGGATGTAACAAACCAAGTACGATGGGTGTCGAGTGATGTTCGAGTCGCGACGATCAATTCCACAGGGCTTGCTACGGCAGTCAACAGTGGAACTACTACGATCACTGCTATGACGCAGACTGGCGCAACTATTACACAGACCGCAACTATGACTGTAAGCGCCGACGGTGGCGGGGTGAAGTTGCCATCCCTGACAATCTATAGCGTCGGCCTTGGTTCGGGGTCAGTCGTGAGCGATCCGCCTGGAATCACTTGTACATCGGGTGATGGTTGTACAGGCTACTTCCCAGTTGGGACCGAAGTCACTCTGACCGCGACTGCAGCCGCAGATTCCGCAGTTGGCGGGTGGTCTTCAAACTGCATCCCAACGGCGCCGGTTCCGCCGCCAGTTGCGATTTCGAGTTGCAAAATCTCAAGTGACACGAACAACGATACGGTTGGGGTCATATTCAATTTGAAATAGTAGTTCTGTTTTATGAAGAAATGAGATGAGAAAGCCTCGCCTTTCGGCGAGGCTTTTTCATTTGAACTTTAGTCGGCTTAGACGTTGAAAGACGATCCGCAGCCGCAGGTGCTCTTCACGTTCGGGTTATCGAACTTGAAGCCGGCGCCCTCGAGCGTCTCGATGTAGTCGACATTGACGCCGGAGAGGTACATGAGCGAGGTGGCGTCGACGAACAGCTTCAGGCCGTCGTAGTCGAACACCTTGTCCATGGCGCCCGCGCCATTCTCGAAGTTCATGCTGTACTGGAAGCCGGAGCAGCCGCCGCCGACGACGCCGATACGCAGGCCGGCCGGAACCGGGTTCTGCTGCGCCATGATCTCCTTCACCTTCGCGACCGCATTCGCGCTCAGAGTGATGGGGGCGGACTTCTTGACCTCTGGGGTGGTCGTCGTCGTGGACATTAGGATCTCCTCTGGAACTTGTTCTCGTTCATTTTAGCATAGGGTCACAAGGCGGTGTGATGCCTTAAGGCCGTGCCCGAATGCTTTCAATAGGTTAGATGCCGGTCCGATTCGCCGGGTCGCAAAAGTCAGTCTCCAGGGCCGATGTCGGCCGGGAGAGGCAGGTTGGCTTCAATGTGTCCCCGAAGCGCAAAAATACTTGCTCCCGCCGCCTTTCCGGAGAGCTATAATCGCGCGCAAATGGGGCTCCCTGCCGCAGCACGGACAACTTAAGCCCGCCCGATGCACGCGACAGGAACCGCCGCCCGAGGTGGCGTATGTCGCTCATCACTCTGCTGCTGATAGTTTGGGCCGTTTTAACGACCATCCTCATCGTCCTCGTCATCTATCGCAGCACCCTGACGATGCGTGAGGATGACCAGTTGTTCCTCGATGATTCCGCGTCGCACATGGAAGAGGAACAGAAAGCACTGCTCGCGAAGGTGCACCGCATCAGTCCCTTCGTCAACGTGCTCGGCGCGTCTTCCGGCGTCCTGATCCTCGTGATTGCGGGAATGTGGGTGTACCGGGGCTTGAGCAGCATGTAACCGGCAGTCACGAAAGCGCCAGTTTTTTGAGTGTTCGAACAGAAAACGCCTGAAGTGTGCCGAAGCCCATATCGGGCTTCGGCTTTTCTCTTCAGGGTCAAACTCGACACGGAGTGGACTTTATTTCCGTGTTGTCTGTGTTGTCGAATTTTTCAAATACTTGTTGAACCACTCCAAGCTTCGTTTTGCGGCATCGACCTGGTGCTCGACTTTGTCAAACCCGTGTCCTTCATTCGGGTAGTAGACAACATCGACCACGTTCCCGCGTTCCTTCAGGATTTTGACTAGCTGCTCCGTCTCTTCCTTCGGAACACGCGGATCGTTATCGCCCTGTAGCACCAACAGAGGCGCCTTGATGTTCCGGACGTAATTGATCGGCGAGGTCTCTTCATAAATTTTCCGGTCCTTCTCGGGATCGCCCAGAAGGCTGCGGATGTACTGGTTCAGGAATGGGTCGGAGTGCTGCAGCATCGTGTACCAGTCCAGCGGCCCGAACAGATCCACGGCGGCAGCGAATGTCTGCGGTTCTTTTGCCGCAAGCATCAGCGTCATGAAACCTCCGTACGATCCGCCCCAAACTCCAACCTTCTTTCCATCGACGTAGCCTGTCTGAAGCAGCCATTGCAGGCCGGCCATCTCATCCTTGAGATCGCCGCCGCCGAGATCCTGGTAATTGCCCCGCTGGAAGTCCATTCCGTAGCCGGTCGAACCGCGCGGGTTGGGCTGCAGCACGATGTAGCCATGAGTTGCAAACGTGTTCGACCAGTGGCTCCAATAATCCGTTGTCTGGCCGGTTGGTCCGCCGTGCGGCAGGATGATCGCAGGATTGCTGCCGTCGCGCTTGAGGTTGAACGGGATCTGCAGGATCGCCGAAATCGTCTGCCCGTCAAAAGTCTTGTAGTGAACGACCTCGGACGGCGGGAGACTCGTGGGGCCGAGCCCGGCGACGGCCGTATGCGTGATCTGCTTTGACTTTCCGGTGGAGATGTCATACATCCACAAATCGCCCGGAGCATTTACGGCTTCATGCGTCACAAGAATGCTGCGTCCGTCCGGCGTGAATATCTGACTACCGGGAAAGCCATTTGTTCCGGGAGGCAGATTGAAAGCGACACTGTGCCCCGTCGCGCTATCTCCCTGGTACAACGTGCTTCGGCCATCCGCATTGATGGAATAAGTGAAGTGCGACCCGTCGGGTGAGAACACTCCGGCGCTGACTTCCCATTCTGTCTCGGTGATCCAGCGCAGCTTCTTGGACGCAACATCGAGCAGCGCGAGATTGAGGAATCCACCCTTTTGATTGCTGGTCATGAGGACGGTTTTTCCATCGGGAGAGACATCGCTGCCAAGGTTCAACTGATTGCCCTGGTGCGGTGTCAGGTTCGTCAGGCGGCCGGTGGCTATATCGATGGAATAGACATCCGCATCGTCAAAGCCGGTGTTGCTGCGAGTTGCAAACAGAGTCCGGTTATCGGGGCTGAATCCAATTGCGTCCCAACTCCTCGAGGGGTCTTTCTCGTCCGTCAGCTTGCGGAGCTTATGCGATGAGACATCGATGAGCGCGACATCGTACGACGACGCCTTTCCCGGCTTGTAGGCACACGCGATCTCTTTTCCGTCACGCGACCAGATTGGGTGCTGTTCCCGAATATCAGGCGTGTCGGTGAGATTGATCGGGGTGCCGCCATCGTGCGAAATGATGTAGACGTCGTACAGCTCGTTACCGCCCTTATCCTGCGCGTACGCGATCCAGCGGCTGTCCGGCGACCAGAGTTGGTCGCTTTGGCGATCGTCAGAGTTAATCAACTGAACCGGCCACGACCCTGCGGACGACATCTCCCACAGATTCGTGCGCCCGGTCATGTTCGTTGTTACGGCAATCTCCTTCCCATCGGGAGAAAGAACCGCGCCGCGGATGGTACGGGTTACGAAAAGGTCGTCTATGGTTACAGCTTTCGCGTTCGGATTTGAAATTGAGTTGACGGACTTGGGATCGGTCAACTGGCGATCCTTGGGTCCCGAGAGAGCGGCCGCAAAACAAGCAAGAGTGAGACATACCAGGACGATTCGTAGCAGACGCATTTAGTCCTCCCTATTTGCGCGTGGGTATTCCACCGCAACCCGGCGCGAACGTCAACCTTGCAGGGGCGGCCAGTCTCCGGAGCAAAGGTGGGGAGGGCTCGCCTGATCTACTTTGCTCCTTTACAATACGGGAGACATGGATCTGCAAGCGATTCAGGCTGCTCTGCGCGAACGCAAGTTCGACGCGTGGCTTTTCTACGATCACCATCATCGCGATCCGCTCGCGTACACCATTCTCGGGCTGCCGGAGAAGATGCACGTCACCCGGCGCTGGTATTACCTCATCCCGGCGAATGGCGACCCGGTGAAGCTCAACCACCGCGTGGAACCGAAGCACCTGGACAGCCTGCCCGGCAAGCAACTGCACTACGGGCCCTGGCCGGAGATGCACCAGAACCTGCGCGAAATGCTGGCACCTTATAAGCGCGTGGCCATGCAGTACTCGCCGAATAACAACATCATGTACGTTTCGCTGGTGGATGGCGGGACGCTGGAATTGTTGCGGAGTTTCGGAGTCGAGGTAGTCAGTTCTGCGGACCTGGTGGCGCAGTTCGAAGCCGCGCTCACCGCGGAGCAAATCGCGACCCACTTTGAATCTCGCGACAAGGTGGACCCGATCATGCAAGCGGCGTTCCGTGAGATCGGGGAGCGGGTTCGCAGCGGCGGTTGGGATGAGTACGGAATTCAGCAGTGGCTCGGAGAAGCCTTTAAGCGCGATAACCTCGTCTGGGATGACCTGCCGATAGTCGGCGTGAATGAGAACGCCGGCAATCCGCACTACTCTCCCACGCCCGAGACCTCGAAGCCGGTTCGCCAGGGCGACTGGGTATTGCTGGACATGTGGGCGAAAGTGAACAAGCCCCACGCAGTTTATTACGACATTACCTGGACGGGCTTTGTCGGTAATGCTCCTCCGGATCGGCATCGCGAGATCTTCGAGATCGTGACCGGCGCGCGGAATGTCGGAATCAATACGGTCAAGGACGCGTTCACGGCGAAGCGCAAGATCATGGGTTGGGAAGTGGATGCGGCGGTGCGCTCGTTTATCGAGAAAGCCGGGTACGGAAAGTACTTCGTGCATCGTACGGGACACTCCATTGGCCTAGAGGTTCACGGCAACGGCGCCAACATGGATAACCTGGAGACAAAGGATGAGCGCGAGATCATCGCCAACACGATTTTCTCCATCGAACCGGGCATCTACCTGCCGGAGTTCGGGGTGCGCGCTGAAATTGATATGCTGGTAAGGAACGGCGCCGCCGAAGTGACCGGCAGAATCCAGAACGAGATCGTGACCATCTGATGGCAAACGCAGCTACAACGACGACAACCACTCAGCCGCAGTACCAGACGACGTCATACTCGATCATGATCCTGATCGCGGGATGGCTGGTCCCCGGCCTTGGACACCTGATCCAGAAGAAATGGATTCGCGGAGCGCTGTTGATGGCCGCGATTCTCACCATGTTCATCCTCGGCCTCGGAATGCAGGGCAAAGTGTACTCGTTCAATACGGGCGACCTCCTCGATATCCTCGGATTCTTCGGCGACATCGGCGCGGGCGGACTGTATTTTCTGACCCGGATCTTCGACTGGGGTCAGGGCGCCATCTTCCGCGCTACCGCTGATTACGGAACCAAATACATCATCGTCGCGGGCCTGCTGAACGTCGTCTGCTGCATCGACGCCTACCACATCGCAATCGGGAAAAAGAAATGAACATCCAACTCTCACACTTCAGCGCCGCGCTCATCTTCGCCGTCTGCGCCTCGGTGGTATTCGCCATCACGCAGAAGAACACGCTGAAAGACATGCTCAGCTACGGTGCCTATTGCTTCGGATTGTTTATCGGCGGGGTAATTCTGGCCGGCTGGGTGATGTGGCTGATAAAGAGATAGCCATTAGCAAGTAGCCATCAGCTCAAAATTTCTTGCAAGTGCTCATTGCTATTGGCTAATCGCTTCTTCTACCCTTCCCACACAAACGCATCGAACACATGCTGCACCCGGAATCCCAGGCGGATATAGAGGGCCACGGCGCGTTTGTTCGCTTCGGTCACAGTTAAAGACAACATGCTGAACTCGCGCTTGCGCAGGTTCGCGCGGGTGGCGGCGATTAGGGCTTCGCCGATGCCGTGGCTGCGATATTCAGGCATCAGGCAGACTTGCGTGACGTGGCCAACGTCTTCTTTCACCCGCGAGGTAAGGATCATTCCGACGGTCGTCTTTGACGGCTTGTGAAGCGCGACAAATGACGCTTCGGCATCAAACGTTCCGCAGCCCGGGAACCGGACGATGTTGTTCAGAAAACGCAGCGAACCGCTCAGCGTTCGGTACTGGTCGTTGATCTCGGAATCCACGTGATTACGGTAGGCGTTCGTGATCAGTCCGGCGGCGGCCTGGTAATCCTGCTCGCGCCACGGGCGGATTTCGAACTCGGCGGGCATCTGGTGGATCGGCGCCTGTTCGGCGGTGAGCGGAAGCGTCATGAAGAGGCGCTGGTAACGTGCGAATCCCTCGCGCACAAACGGCGCAGAAGCAGAACCCGCAGTGTGCATCAGAAGCTGGGCCTCTATGCGGTGGACTCCTGGCGAGGACTGCAGGGTTTCGATGACGTGCGTCAGCAACTCGTGCTCGACCAGCGAGATCTGCTGCGCGGTGGTGTAGCCGTTCGCGGTGGCGACGAAGAGATCGCCTATTACCCCCTTGCTGCCCTCATAAACGAAGAAGCAGTAGCCGAAGACTCGCCCACGCTCGATGGCCGCATACCCGGGAAGAATTTTTGAGTCGAGGTAGCGCAGGATCATCTCGGCCGAAGGCGTGTAATCCCATGCGAGCCGGCGCATCCAGAGGTCGGATTCGCGCTCCAGCAGCGGGCGCAGGTCAACGGACGAGAAATGCCTGAGATCGAGAATCTCCACGGGAATGGTGGCGCGGGAAAGCATGACTCATCGAAAGCGCGCCGGAAGAGCGTAGTCTACGGTGCTCCCACTCGGCGAGGCAATCGCCCGGAACATCCACGGGCACGTAGCTATCAGGATACGCCGGGTTGACGAAAAAAGTGGAGTCTGCGTTTTAAGGGGATGGCGCCTGGGGTATTTTTCGAACCCGCTCACCACAGAGACACTGAGTGACAGAAGAACCGATTTTTACAAAACCTAAGCACCGAGATTTTGGTTTTTGCCCATAAATCTCTGTGCATCTGTGTCTCTGTGGTGAGTCGGCCCTTTACGGCCCGACGCGAAAGAATTCGAGGTGTTGGGGAACAAATTCGCCGATTCGCGTGATCGTACGGCCGGGCAGTATTTCGTGCATTTTCTCTTCGCTGCCGGCGCCGGCAACCACTATGTGTTCCGACTTCGGAATCTCCAGGTGGTCGTATACGCTAATCGATTGGTTGCGATACCAGGCGAGGCCGTACCCAACCTCGCGTTTTGCCTGGAAGGTGGCGATGGTTGCGTTTTGGGACACTCCGAACGAGGTAAGCGCGTTCGCGACGGGTCGCTCCGATTGCGTGGAGTTGATGATCGGCGCAACTGTTCTCAGGATGAACGCCACTCCGATAATAACCGGCACCAGGGTGACGAAGCGCAAAATAGGGAATCCGCGGGCGATTACAGCGAGGAATATCCCGAAAAACACGAACATTCCGAGAGCCGACGCGATCATAAGGGCATGAGGTGACGGCGGCACTTTGACGAGTTGGGCAGGCGCGAGAACAAGTGCCGCGATCAGGATTGCAGAGAATGTCGAGTGGATCGCCAGCAGGATAAGGCTTGGCTGGCCGCACTCAATCATCCGGCGTCGCAGGAAATCGGCAGCGAGAATCAGCGCCGGGGGTACCGCCGGCAGGATGTATCCCGGCAGCTTTGACTGTGAGAACGAGAAAAAGACGATCGGGATCACCACCCAGAGAAACAGGTACAGCCACAGTCCGTCGCCGAGGTCCTGCTGATACTTCTTCCGGAAACGCCAGTCGCGAATCACGTCTACGAGGCCGGCGACGACATAGGTCGTCCACGGCATAACCGCAAGGAGAAAAACCGGGATGAAGAACCAGAAAGGCGCGGGATGGTGATAGCGGCCGGTCCCGAACCGCTGGAGGTTCTGTTCCCAGAAAAAGAAGCGGAAGAACGATGGCGTCTCCAGTTGAACCGCGATATACCAGGGCGCGGCGACAAGGAAGAAAACGATGACCCCAATCGGCCACAGCGTTCCAGAGATAATCTTCCAATCGCGCCGAATAACCGCGTAGACGAAAACAATGAGCCCGGCCAGAAATGGCGCGACTGGGCCTTTGGCGAGTGTTGCAATTGCCATCAGAACATAGAAGGCGATGAGCCACCAGCGGCGCCCGTTCTGGTGCCATCCCCACCAGCAGAGCATGCCGGCACAGAACGGTGCCGCAAGCTGCATATCCATGGATGCTGCCCGGCCGAAGGCGATGATCATGGCGCAGGCGGCAACCATGAGCGCGGCATCGAGTTGCGCGCCCGGACGGAACCGGCGCATCCAGAAGTAAACGACGACTACAAGGAAGAAAGCGAATGTGGCCGAGGGCAAGCGCGCGGTGGTGTCGCTGACACCGAACAACTTGAACGCGATTGCGGCGCGCCAGTAATAAAGAATCGGCTTTTCCAGCCACGGCTGGCCATTGAGCTTCGGCGTGATGTATTGGTGGGTCTCCACCATCTCGCGTGCGATCTTGGCGTAGCGAGGCTCGTCAGCGCCGACCAGACCGAAGGCTCCGAGATTGTAGAAGAACAGGAATAAGCAGAAGCCGACGACAATGATGAATTCGTAGATGGTGGCGCGACGGTCAGTCATTCTGAGTAGTGGCTAGAACTACACTACCCCACCCTGACGCAAGAAGCTAGAGTGGCGCACTTTCCGGGGCGAACCACGTCCGCTCAAAAGGGGAAAAGACAGGGCACGGAAGCGCTATTACTGAACTTTTTGGAAGCCGTGCATGCGCAGTTGGGCGAGAACACGTTCGATGGCCACGGAGAGCGGGCCATCCATGGAGCATCCGGAAGCGCACTCGTGTCCACCGCCGCCAAACTTCTCGGCAATCGCGGCAACATTGACCGCACCCTTGCTGCGAAGACTGACCCGGTAACGGTGATCGGGCATTTCGCGGAAGAATAAAGCCACCTCGACGCCCTCAAGCGCGAGGGCGTAGTTCACGAGCCCTTCGCTGTGCTCTTCGAGCGCTCCCGTCCGCTCCATGTCGGCGCGGGTCACGTACATCCAGGCCAGGGCGCCGTCACGATGCAAATTGTTGAGCGCGGCTCCGAGCAGTCGCATTTTCGACGTCGGGTTTGAAAAATAGACATTCTGCGCGATGGCGACGGGGTCAGCTCCGGCGCGCACAAGTTCCTGGGCGAGCACAAAGGTTCGCTCGCTGGTCCCGGCGTAACCGAAAGAGCCTGTGTCGGTGAGGACCGCCGTATATAAGCAGGTCGCGATTTCGGGGCTGAGCTTTACGCCTGCCTGGCATGCGAGGAGGTAAATCATCTCGGCGGTCGCGCAGGCGTGGGGATCGATCCAATTCACATCCGCAAATGGTCTTGCGCTGGAATGGTGATCGATATTGATCAAGTAATGGCGGTCAAGCCCCTCAAGCCGCGTTCGCTGGAGGCTGTCACACTCGAGGATGACAGCGGCTTCGTAATTTTCAGGAATGCGCGCAGTCTGGACGACGCTGTCTGCAAATGGTAGTGGACGATAGACCTGGGGGACGCCGTCGAACAGGAAGACATCAGCCTGCTTGCCCATTGAGCGGAGGATCTGGCTGCAGGCGAGTACGGAACCGATGGCGTCGCCGTCAGGCCGCGCATGCGAGGTGAGCACGAAGCGAGTTCTACGGCCGATCTGGTTCAGAACCTCGTCGAGCATCCGGGCCTTTACCCCTGTTTTTCTTTTTTGGTTCTCTTTTCGATTCGGGTCAACAGCTCGTCAATTCGCTCCGTCACCTGCTCGGAGCGATCCAGGGTCCACAGCAAGTCGGGGGCGCTTCGCAGGCCAAGATCTTCAGCGAGCTGGTGCTTAATGTATCCGGACGCAGCACGCAGACCTTCCATCGTCTCTTCCGCCTCGTGGTCGTCACCGGTGACGGCGACAAAGACGCGCACGGATTTGCCGCCTTCGTTGATAATGAGGTCGGTGATCGTGACCAAGCCAATGCGCGGATCGGCGAGTTCGCCGGCGAGGATCGTGCTCAATTCCTCGCGCAAGGCTTCCGTCAGCCTCTCCCGATGATGCCTCTGTCCCCTTGACTCCATAACTCCATACCCTCCCTGCCCGGAAAACGAGTAGGGGAAAACTGTCTAATGTACACCACTCGGTTGCCAGTAGCCAGTTGCAGTAGCTAGTGAAAAACAATCGTCCCGAATGGAACGACTGGGGAATTGGCAACTCAGAACCGGGAAGTGCTTTTACAGGAATTCGATGACGGAATCGACGACTTCGGCGCCAACGTTGTTGGCCAGCTTGGCGGCTTCCCGTTCGACGTTGTTCATCAGGCCTTCGAGATAGTCACGCGACTCCGAAATGCTCACAACGCCAATGGTCGCGCGCTGCCACACATTGCTGACTTCCATTTCGGCGATCGCAATGTTGAACGAGTTCCGTAAGCGATCCTTCACTGAACGGACCGCTTGGCGCTTGTCCTTGAGGGAGTGCGCACCCTCGATGCGAAGCTCCAGCGTGAGATATGCGATTGGCACGAGAAGCTGCAATCTACCACACAACAGGTGAACGCAAAAGAAATACCCCACCCTGGTCAGCGAAAGAAAACAGGATGGGGCGCTCGATGTTCTAAACCGTCAGCTCGGCGGCGACCTTCTCGGTCACGAAGGCCTCGATGACGTCACCGACTTTAATGTCGTTGTAGTTCTGGATACCAATACCGCACTCCATGCCGTTGGTGACCTCGCGGGCATCGTCCTTGAAGCGTTTGAGCGACGAGATCTTGCCCTTGAAGACGACCACGTTGTCGCGCAGCAGCCGAACCTCGGCATCGCGCTTGATCGTGCCGTCCTGAACGTAGCAACCGGCGACGGTACCGACCTTCGGGATGCGGAAGGTATCGCGAACTTCGGCGCGACCCAGGTACGTCTCCTTGATCGTCGGCTCGAGCATGCCCACCATGGCCTTCTTCATTTCATCCTGAAGCTCGTAGATGATGGAGTGCAGGCGGATTTCCACTTTTTCCTGCTCGGCCATCTCCTGCGCCTTGCGTTCCGGACGAACATTGAAACCGATGATGATCGCGTTCGAAGCCGAAGCCAGCAGCACGTCGGACTCGGTGATGGCGCCCACCGAGGCGCGCATCACGTTAATCTTGACCTTGTCATTCGAGAGCCGGTTCAGCAGGTCGCTAATAACTTCCACCGAACCACCCACGTCCGCCTTGAGGATGATCGCCAGTTCCTTAATACCCGCCTGCTTGATCTGCTCGGCCAAGCCTTCTAGCGATACACGCGAACTCTTCGCGAGTTGCGCTTCGCGGGCTTTCATCTCGCGGTACTCGGAAACCTCGCGGGCCTTTTCGCGATCGCTGACGACCACGAACTGATCGCCGGCCTGTGGCAGACCTTCGAGACCGAGAATCTCGACCGGGGTCGAAGGCGGCGCCGAATCCAGTGCGCGGCCACGGTCGTCGAACATGGCGCGAACCTTGCCAAAGACGTTGCCGACGACAAAATTCTCTCCGACATTGAGCGTGCCGTTTTCGACGAGCACGGTCGCAACTGGACCGCGTCCGCGGTCGAGTTTCGCTTCGAGCACAACGCCGCTGGCGAGGCGCTCGGGCGTGGCTTTGAGGTTCTGGAGATCCGCGACAAGGCAGATCATCTCCATCAGTAGGTTGAGATTGGTGTGTTTCTTGGCCGAAACATCAACGAAGACCGTCTCACCGCCCCAATCTTCCGGAACCAGTCCACGATCGCCCAATTGCTTCTTCACGCGATCGGGCAGCGCATCGGCCTTGTCGATCTTGTTGACGGCCACGATCAGGGGTACCTTTGCCGCCTTCGCGTGGTCGATGGCTTCGAGCGTCTGCGGCATCACGCCATCGTCGGCGGCAACCACCAGCACGACAATGTCCGTGACCTTAGCCCCGCGGGCTCGCATGCGGGTAAACGCCTCGTGACCCGGGGTGTCGAGGAAAACGATTTCGCGGCCAACAGCCGGCGAATTCTCGTCCGTGATGCGAACCTTGTAGGCGCCAATGTGCTGCGTGATGCCACCGGCTTCGCCTTCGGCAACGTTGGTTTCGCGAATCGCGTCGAGCAGGCTGGTTTTGCCGTGATCGACGTGGCCCATGATGGTGACCACGGGCGGACGCGTGACTTCATTGAAAACAGCCTCGTCGTTAGCGGCAAGCGCCTGGCTTTCCAGTTCCTGCTGAATCTGGTCTTCGAAGCTGATGACGCTGGTGTCGGCGCCAAACTGCCGGGCCATATCGCGCGCCAACTCTTCGTCGAGCGTCTGGTTGATCGTGGCGAAAACCCCGCGAGCCAGCAGGCGCGCGATCAGGTCCTTCGCGCGGATTTCCAGCTTCTCGGCCAGATCCTTAACGCTGATACCTTCGGTGATCGTGATCGACCGCGTAATCGGCAACGGCTCCGTAGAGAGCGACAGCCGTGGCGGCGGCACGAATCCCTTCATTGGGCCTTCTTTTTGGCCACGCGGAACATAACGCTGTCCCGGTCGCCGCGAAGGCGCTCCCGGACGCGCGCTCGGACGTCCCGAGGGTGCTCCCGGCGGAGGCAGCCCCGGCCCAACTCCGAGCGGACGGCCCATACCACCGCCCATCGGACGCGATGTCGGGTGCATCGGACGACGCTCTCCCGGGCGCATTGGCGGACGGCTTCCCGGGGCTCCACCTTGCTGCGGGCGCGGGCGCTGGAAGATTGGCTGTCCACGTACAGGCGCGCGCGGGGCAACGGGTGCCTTTACCGCTTGCGGCGGAGCCGTGTATACCGGCCGTGGACCGGTCTGCGGAACGATCAGGCGGCGCGGCTGCGCTCCATGTCCCGGCGCGTGAGACTTAGCCCCTGTGGGCTGTGCTGCCGCAGGACGCTGTGGTTGCTGCGCTGCGGGCGGGGCGGGCGGCGCGGCGACACGTTTTTCCGCTACGGGTGCTGCGGGCTGCTCTACAGGAGCAACTGGCTTGGGTGCTTCGGCGGCAGGTGCTTCTGGCGCTGGCGCAACGGGTTCAGCCGCGACAGGCTTCTCTGGTATTGCCGGCTTGGGCGGCTCCGTCGGTGGCGGCGGCGCAGCGGGCCGCTCAACCTTCGATGGCGGGATGACGACTGCCGCTGGTCGCGCCACGCTCTGCGGCGTAATCATGCGCGGCGTGTGCGCGGGCTTCTCCGGGGCAGGAGGCTCGACAACGGGCGCCGCTGGCTTCTGAGCCGCCGGGGCAGCAGGCTTTGCGGCGACGGTTGGCTTGGCAGGAGCAGTGGGTTTGGGAGGCTCAGCCGGTTTCGGACGCGCGGGTGCTGCCGGATGCGCGGCGTGTTCCTTCAGTTCGGTGATCGCCTTCAGCACATCGCCCGGCTTGGAGATCTTTGACAGGTCGATCTTGGGCTTATGGTCTTCGACCGACTTGGCCGCCGATTTCGCCCCATGGTGCTGCCCTGCGAAAAACTTCTTTACGCGCTCCGCCTCATCGGCTTCGATGGAACTGGAATGCGTCTTCTTCTCGGTGACGCCAACCTTTGGCAGCGCGTCGAGAATTTCCTTGCTCTTGACTTCCAGTTCCCTGGCCAGATCGTTAATTCGAATCTTCATCCGCCCCTTATTTCCTCCGTCGTCCCGCCAACCCGTTAAGCCTTCATGTGAACCTCTCGGTCGGTATTGTAGGAACCCAGTCTATCCATTACTCGGTTATTGCTTCTCCGGCGGGATGTTGTCCTCACCGGCATGTTCCACGTCCGTCGTCACTTCGGATTGGTCCGCGGAAGGCGCATCTTCCACGCCTGCGACGGCTTCCGCTTCATAGTCCTGCCCGGTCTCCTCGAGTTCGGCAACGCTCTCGGGAGCCCCCTCGGCGACATTTGATAAATCGCTATTATCGCCCGACTGTCCCGCCGAATCCGCACCGGTTTCGAGCTCTTCGTTGGCGCCTTCCGGCACAGCCTCTTCAAAACCAGGAGCCTCTTCCGCCTGCGCTTCGCCGGCTTCCAGGCTGGAGAAGTAGTTCTGCACCGCGATGCTGATCTTCTCGACCGTCTTGGGGCCGATGCCGGGCAGCTCTTCGAGTTGTTCCGGATGCATGTCGGCGAGGCCCTCAATCGTGGTGATGCCGGCTTCGCGCAGCTTCTCCAGAACCCCGGCTCCGATCTGATCCTCGAGTTTCTCCAGCGGCGTGGTTGAGCCTCCAACCAGCGCGGTCATCTGCTGTTCGACTTCCTGGCGCTTCTCTTCCTCGCTCTTGATGTCGATTTTCCAGCCGAGCAGTTTCGCCGCAAGACGAACGTTCTGCCCCTTCTTACCGATGGCGAGTGACAGCTGCGTGTCATCGACGATCACTTCAAGGTGCTTCTCGGCCGCGTCGACGACGCTGACGCGGCTTACCTTCGCCGGCTGCAATGCCTTTTCAGCAAAGGTGACCGGGTCTTCGTGATACTCGATGATGTCGATCTTTTCGCCACGCAGTTCGCGGATGATCGACTGCACGCGCATCCCCTTCATGCCAACGCAGGCGCCGACGGCATCCACGTCCTTGTCGCGCGAGAGCACGGCGATTTTGGTGCGCTCACCGGCCTCCCGGGCGATCGCGCGTATCACGACCGTGTTGTCATAGATCTCCGGCACTTCCGTCTGAAACAGGTGCGTAACTAGTTCCGGCGCGGCACGCGACACAATTACTTGCGGACCTTTGGCGGCCTTCTCAACACGCGAAATCACAACCCGTACGCGTTCGCCGATGGCGAACGACTCCAGCCGCGACTGCTCTTTTCGCGGCATGCGCGCCTCAGCCTTCCCAATATCAAAGATCAGGTCCGGGCCTTCCTGGCGCTTCACAGTCGCGTTGACGATCTCGTTTACGCGGCCGATGTACTCGTTGTAAACCGTGTCGCGCTCGGCCTCGCGGACCTTCTGGAAGATCACCTGCTTCGCCAGCTGCGCTGCGATGCGTCCCAACACATCCGTCGGTTTTTCCAGCAGCAGTTCTCCGCCGACTTCCGCTTCCGGGTTGTACTTCTGCGCCTCCTCGAGGCTCACTTGGGTGAGCGGATCCTCGACATTTTCGACGATCTGCTTTACCGCGTACGCCCGAATGTGTCCACTCTCTTTGTCAAGAACGGCGCGAAGGTTTTCCTGCGTCTTGTAGTACTTGCGCGTGGCTACAACGATGGCGTCTTCGACCGCGGACACCACAATCTGGGGATCGATTCCCTTCTCGCGGCTGATCGTTTCGATTACGTTGTACAGTTCACTGGCCATATCGTTTTGCCACCTTGCGCTTGGGGTCTTCCACTTGTTCGTGCCCCGCATCTGCCCTCTTTTGGCAGATGTGGGTTGCTGCTCCCATCAGATCTCCGGAACCAGATTCGCCTTCTCAACGTTGGCGAGCTGGATTTCAACTTTTCCCGCCGGAGCCACCTGGCCCTTCTTCGGCTTGCGATGTGTCTGGCTCAGGTCCAACGTGATATTTCCATCCACGAACTTCTCCAGCCGCCCTTCGAAATGCCGGTTGCCGTCGATCGGTTCGTGCGTGCTCACCTTGAGCAAGCTTCCCTGGAAGCGTTCGTAATCGGCGGCCTTGCTCAGCTTGCGATCCAAGCCCGGCGACGAAACTTCCAGCAAGTAAGCACCGCCCGGGACCGCATCTTCGACGTCCAGAATCGTCCCGACCTCGCGGCTGAAATCGGCGCAATCTTCATGCGTGACGCCGCCCGGCTTGTCGATAAAGAAACGCAGCATCCGATGCTTTCCACCGCCGCGCATTTCCACCTCGACAACCTCCAGACCGCTGGACGCCGCTACGCGTTCCGCGATCTCCTGGACCTTTTGCATGTCGAGCGCCATTCTTCCGTCTCCGATAGCAAACCGAACTGCCCCTCTCAGGCCCTAAAGCCGCCTGTGCTGGCCAATCCACCGGTAAATGAAGGGCTAAATAAAATGTGGGCTTTCGCCCACCGGTGTGGTTCGCCAAACGGGGAACTACAGCAGCTACCGCAGATTCAATGATAACCCCGGCACCTGCAAAACACAACCAAGACACTGTAGGCCTTCTGGAACCCAATCCCGGGCTCTCAACCCAGACCTGAGTGTGTCTTCAGGAGCCTCCAATGATATAGATGCCTTGGTTCTCAACCGGATGCTCAGATCAGAACTCTGCCCGGAGAGTCTTTCTCTACAATGGCTGAATGGCGAAAGACCGGGGCGCCACCCTCACGTCGTTGGCAGTCCTGCTGATATTTTGCGGGGCGGCAGCAGCAGCCCAGACTACTCAGCCCTCTGCCCTGCCCGATGCCCCATCGGCGCAACAGTCCAAAGAATCCGAGCCCAAGCCTTCGGGCGGGCGCGTATTCGGAATTGTCCCTGAATTTAACGTGACGAACACCAGGGACGCGAAGCCCCTTACACCTAAGGGCAAGTGGCGCCTCTTCGTGAAGCAGACTGTCGACCCTTTCACCTTCCTCGGAGCCGCCTTTACTAGCGGCATTGGCCAGGCCACCGACGAATTCCCTGCTTATGGGCAAGGCGCGGCCGGTTACGGAAAACGCTTTGGGGCGGCCACAGCCGATAGCATCGACGGCTCACTCTGGGGTGGATTCCTGCTCCCGGTGCTCTTCAAGGAAGATCCGAGGTACTTTCGCCTGGGCGACGGGACCGTGATGCATCGCGCAACCTATGCCATGTCGCGAGTTGTCATAACACGCACCGATTCCGGCCACCGTACGTTCAACTTCTCCGAAATCCTTGGGAACCTGGTAGCGGGTGGAATCGCAAATACCTACTATCCCGAGGCCGACCGCGGAGCCGGACTGACCTTTCGGCGCGCCGCCGTCGTAACCGCGTTAGGGACACTCGGAAAGATAGGGCAGGAATTTCTTCCCGACATCGACAGGAAGTTCTTTCACCGGCACAAACAGTCGGACAAGTAGCCTGCCAGAGGAACAGTGCGGCGAAGTTGCTAACTGGGGACTGGGACCCGGCAACCGAGAACTGCTTTTTTGCCATCTTCGCCTTCCCTCTCTACAATAAAGATTCATCCTCCCAACGGACTCACATTAGAAATGATCAACTTTCCTGTCCCTGAGGCGCTTACCTTCGATGACGTGTTGCTGCTGCCCGCGAAGAGCGACGTAGTTCCGGCGACCGTCAATACGCAGACACAACTCACGCAGTCGATCCGCCTGAACATCCCGCTGATGAGCGCCGCCATGGACACCGTCACCGAGTCGCGCATGGCGATTGCCTTGGCGCAGCAGGGCGGTGTCGGCATCATTCACCGGAATCTCTCGATCGAACAGCAGGCCGGAGAAGTAGACAAGGTGAAGCGCTCCGAAAGCGGCATGATCGTTGATCCGATCACCATGCCCCCGGACGCGAAGATCAGCGAAGCCCTCGAGGTCATGAAGAAGTACCGCATCTCGGGCGTGCCGATCACGAAGAACAAAAAGCTCGTCGGCATCCTCACCAACCGCGACCTTCGCTTCGAAACCCGCACCGACATTCCCATCAGCAAAGTCATGACAAAGGAGAACCTGATCACGGTTCCCGTGGGAACAACGCTCGAAGACGCCGAGGCGATCCTGCATCAACATCGCGTCGAAAAGCTGCTCGTTGTCGATGACAAGTACGTGCTGAAGGGGCTCATTACCGTAAAGGACATTCAGAAGAAACTGAAATACCCCGGCGCGGCAAAGGACTCGCAGGGACGTCTTCGTGTGGGCGCCGCAATCGGCGCAACCGGCGACTTCCTGGAGCGCGCGCAGGAAATGGTCCGCAACAAGGTCGATCTCGTAGCCATCGACAGCGCTCACGGACATTCCACTCGGGTGCTCGACGCGGTCCGCCAAGTCAAAGCGAAATTCCCCGAGGTCTCTCTGATTGCCGGAAACGTCGCGACCTACGATGCTGCCGCGGAGTTGATCGCCGCCGGTGCTGATGCCATTAAAGTCGGAATCGGTCCGGGATCGATCTGCACGACGCGTATCGTAACCGGCGCGGGCGTACCGCAGATCACCGCAATCGCAGATTGCTATCGCGCCGCGCGCGAGAAGAACATTCCGATCATCGCCGATGGCGGCATTAAATACTCCGGGGACATCACGAAAGCTCTCGCGGCAGGCGCCAGCGTTGTGATGGTTGGTTCGCTGCTGGCCGGCACGGAAGAAAGCCCGGGCGAAACGATTCTCTACCAGGGCCGCACATTCAAGGCATATCGCGGCATGGGATCGCTTTCGGCCATGGCACAAGGCTCCAGCGAACGCTACTTCCAGAGTGTCGAGGAAGAGAGCACGGAATATACGCGTATGGGGGAGAACGGTGACGCCGGCAACCGCCTCGCGAAGCTTGTGCCGGAAGGCATCGAGGGACGTGTTCCCTACCGCGGCACGGTCGCGATGATGGTTCACCAGTTGGTTGGCGGATTGAAGAGCGGCATGGGCTACGTTGGCTGCTCCAGTATTTGCGAGCTACAGGAAAAGGCGAGGTTCATTCGCATCAGTGGCGCCGGCCTGCGCGAAAGTCATGTGCACGATGTCACCATCACCCGCGAAGCACCGAACTATCGGGTTGAATAACGTCAGGACGACGAGCTAGCTGCGACTACTCTTTTGCAACGCTCCGATCTGGTGATTTTTCTTGTGGGTTCGGCAGCCCTTGCGGCCCGATTAGAATATTCCCGAGTTTCCTTAACTTCTTCGAGAAGTGCGGCCGGACCGACGGCCAAAATTCCCGCGCAATGTTGTACGCCGCATCATTTGCCATGTTCAGGAAGAAGTCCTGTGTAACCCTGCCATAACCCCTGTTGCGAATATACGCGTTCCCGATCGCAGCCGAAGCAAACCCGCCCAGGAGGTACGAAGCATTGATCTGGTCGCGGCCATTGTCGCCCTTGGTGAGGAAAAGCCTGCTCACTGCGTACATGCCGCGCCCGACCACGTTCTCTCCCGGCGGCGCCCGGAAATATCTCGGGTCTTCGTGGAACGCGGTCGGCACTACGAATCGCTCCAGCAGCGCTGCTATCTCCCGCTGGCCCAAGGCCGCCGCATAACTTTCGCCGAATCCCGCCGCGCCCGGACCGTACGGCGGATCACTATAGACCTGCCAACTGACGGCCGTGACCAGCGCCGACCCGAATGTGAACGGCGACTTCGCATAATCCGCAAAATACTCAAACTTCTGTTTCGGCGTGAGCGGCTGATATGAAGCCTGATACGAGGGCGCGTTCGGCAACCTGTTATTTTTCTTCCTCTGCGGACGAACGACGACCGGATCCGGTGATCGGAAGATCGTCACAGCAGCACCATCGCTCTGCCGCGACAAAGCCGTCGTCGACGGTAGTTCCTGAGTTCCTGTCTCGCTGCGCGCCTGCCCATGCAACCAAACCGGGATCAGCAACACTAAGATCATCCCCAGAGTTCGCACCCAATGCACCCGCATCTTTCGGTCATTACTTACTACTGGGTTAGAGTGTCATCGACGTTCTTTCGTCGCCCGTCCTCGCCCGAATTCCCCATCGCTTCACAGGCAACCTGTAACTCGACATGCGACGTGCGACTCTGATTCAACCATCTACTCTCGGTCTCCGATTTCCAGCGCCGCGATCACCCGGTCGCTGATGGCACGATCTGTTATCTGACTTCCGATCCGCTGATCTTCCAATTATCCTTTCCTCGTGTCCACCGACCTCTCCGCCGAAATGGTGTCGGCCGCGAACTCTGCCGTTGAGCACGCGCGAAAATACTGGTCTACCGAACTCGACTTCTCTCCGCGCAGCATCGAGGACGTCGAACTCATCCTCGCGCGCATGCACGAATCCATTCCGCGCAAGCTCTACGAGAAACTCTACAAGCGAGGTCCGACTCCCGAGCAGATGGCGACACTCTCTCTCGCCTACGGAGCCTACCTCGGCGAGGTCATCCGCCGCGAATTCGGTGGAACCTGGAATAGAGAAGATGTAAATGGCGAACCCGCATTAGTGTTAGTCTTTGGCCCCGGGCACAAACTCTACCCGCCCGCCAAAGTCTGGAAACGCTTCACGAACGGAGAGGCGGACAACGTCTGGACGTCTTACCAACTCATACGTGAAAAGCTGGGGGGAGTTCGGCCAGGTAAATCGAACGAAGGTGCGGAGCATTAACCCACAACTGGTTTGTTGAACCTTGTACCTTGAGCCTTGCTCCTCGTTCTAAGGTTAATTCTCCGAATACCACCCCGTTGAACCCTTCCTCTCAGCCGAACATAATCGAAAGGCTCTCGATTTCCGTAATCTCTTTGGCGCGTTTAAGTTCATTCCGAACGTTTTGTCTTTCAGGCTTGGTGCCCCAGGTGAACGCGCCGCTTTCGCGCATTAACTTGGGTCTGTTCCGCATCCTCCCGGTTCTCGCGCTCCTTTCCCTCACCATCGCCTGCGGCAGCAAGCGCCCGGTGACGCGCACCGTCCCGCCGCCACCACCCGTTCAGCCGCAACCGCAAGAGCAACCGCCAACCACGGCAACCAGGCCGCCCGAGAAGAATTTTCCGTCAGCGAAGACTCCCGAACCCGAAAACCCGGAAGACGAGTTCGCCGAGTACCGGGACGCTAAGCCCATCTGGTCCCAGGTCGGATATGCCAGTTGGTACGGCCCTCCTTATCACAACCGTCGCGGCGCGAACGGCGAGATCTATAACGAGAACGCGATGACCGCCGCGCACCGCGAGCTCCCCATGGGCTCCATCGTGCGCGTCACGAATCTGAAGACCGGCTCGCACGCCATGCTGCGCATCACCGACCGCGGCCCCTTCATTGGCGATCGCATCATTGACCTTTCCCTCGCTGCCGCTAAGAAACTTGACGTTTGGCGCCCCGGCATCGCCAAGGTTCGCATCGACGTCCTCTACGCTCCCGCCGACATCGAGTCCGGTGGCCGCTGGTGTGTCCAGGTCGGCGCCTTTGCCGACGAGGATGCCGCGATTCACCTCAAGTCCAGCCTTCAGCGGCGCTATCACACCGCGAAAGTCCTCGAGTTCGCCGGCCCTACCGGCTACTGGGTCCGCGTCCGCGTCAAGGACGACGACAAGTCCCGCGCCGAAGAAGTCGCGAAGATCATCAATGTCGACGAAGGCGGCGTTTTCCTCGTCCGCCTCGACTAGTCACTCTTTATTTTTGCTTTTGCGAATTGCGAATTAGGCGTGGCCCCGTTACATCCGGCGCCCGATCTACCTTACCAATCTCTCCACAGGCGCCCCTGCCGGTTCCGCCGCATAGCTGGCCTTCTCATATCTTCCTGAGATGTCGTACCACCTCACGCGGAGCAACTCCATCGCCATCTTCACGCCATCAACCACCGGGTTGATCTTCGACCGGTCATCGTGCGCCCAGCCCACCGGAACCTCGACCGTCTTCAAGTGGAACTTCCTCGCCAGATATAGGATCTCCGGATCGAATCCCCAGCGCTCGATCTGTTGCCGCGGAAAGATCACCTCCGCCGCCCGCCGCGTGAACGCCTTGAACCCGCACTGCGTGTCCTTATACTTCAATCCAAGAATCATCCGCAGCACTAAATTAAAAAGCCTTCCCAGCACTTGCCGATGCAGCGGTTGTCTCTCCGTCTGCAACTCTCTCTGTAGCCATCGCGACCCCAAAGCGACGTCGGCGCCCTCATCCAGCGCCGCAAACAGCTTCTCTGATTCTTCAATCGGCGACGACAAATCCGCGTCCGTGAACAGCAACCGCTCCCCCGAGGCATGCAGCATTCCATTTCGTACGCTGTAGCCCTTGCCACGATTCCCGGGATTCTCGATCAACCGGATCGCCGCATATCGCCTCTCGAACAATCGCGCGATCTCCGCCGTGTCGTCCCGCGATCCGTCATTCACTACCAGGATCTCTGCCTGCCACCCTCGTTGCTGCACAAACGCCAGTATCTTCTCCAGCGACGCGCCTAGCCGGGCGCTCTCGTTGTAGGCGGGAACAACTATGCTGTGTGTGAATTGAGCCATCGAGCAGTTTAGAGTCGCCTCATTGTAGTGTAGTTGTAACACTCACGCGAATTCACGCCCGAGCGAACCCGCGAGGGGTACTATCCTGGCCTCTTGCCCCCGGACGGAGCCTTTTCCTTCGCTTTTGCAAATCGCGAATAGCTTTGCTTTTGCGGATGTCCGAATTACCAATGGTGGGCAGCTCTGGTTTTTGCGGTTGGAGGATTGCCGATCGGCGTTTCTTTCTTTTGCTAATTGCTATAGCTAATGCTTCTTCTCACGCCGCCCGAACCCGTCGCTCCATCATCGCAAAGAACTCTTCCACCAGGGTTGGGTCCCAGAAGCCCTCTTTCGCTTCCTGGACCATTACCTTGTAGGAGTCCTCATGCGTACGCGCCGGCTTGTACGGACGCTCCGTCCGTAGCGCATCGTAAACGTCGACCACCTGCAGAATCCGCGCCAGCAGAGGAATTTCCTCTCCGGCGAGTCCATCGGGATAGCCGCTACCGTCCCAGTGCTCATGATGGTGACGGATGATTGGCAGAACCAAACGCAGCGACCGTAACGGCCGGCAGATGTTCTCCCCAATTTCCGGATGCTGCCGCATCAACTCCCATTCTTCCGCGGTCAGCTGCCCATGCTTCTTTAAGATCGCATCCGGAATTGCCACCTTCCCCAAATCGTGCAGGAACCCCCCGCGCTTGAGCGCGACTATCTCGTCTTCATCCAGGTGAAGATGCTCTCCCAATTTCCCCGCGTACTGTGCCAGCCGCTCGCAGTGACCCTCCGTGTACGGATCGCGCGACTCAACGCTTCGGCCGAGCGTGCACAGCACCGCTTCGGCCTTATCCAGTTCGTCGGTGTAATCCTTCAATTTCAGCAGTGACCGAACGCGCGCAAACAGCTCTTCCGGAAAAATGGGCTTATTGAGAAAATCATCGGCCCCAACCTCAATGCCGCGGATCTTGTCCTCGCGATCGCTCAGGCCCGTGATCATAATCACCGGGATCAGCCGCGTCTCTTCATTCGTCTTCCACTCGCGGCAAAGCTCGTACCCGCTCTTCCCCGGCATCACCACGTCCAGCAGCACCAGGTCCGGCGGATTCGACTTCATCGCCATCTCCGCCTCGTGCGCGTTCAACGCGATAACAACGTCATAACCGTGCGCGCCCAGTAACTCGCGCATCAGGAATGTATTGTCCCGGTTATCATCAACCACGAGAATCCGCGCTGTACGGCGTTGGACAGGGATATCTGGCATCACCGATGTGTGAATCCCCTTCGCCAATTATGGTTGCTTTCGTTTTTTCCGATCTTCGCCACGACCGCTTCTCCTATTTCCGAAACGTAACTCTGGCCATGTACTCATCAGTAAATCGCGAGGTCCCCACAGCGGCACCCCGTTTCCCACGTCCCCTGGTGCCCCTATCCTGCCGCAGTTAGAAAATGTGGGTTCTTTCTCGTTCGAAATCCGTTTTTCTCTCACACCTCCTCGTGACAACCGTCCTCGTCCTCATCCCGACCGTTGGACTAACTTGGCCGCATGAGAACCAACCTCGTCGAAGCCCTTGGCCTTGAAAGTCACCCTGTCGCCCTCATATGGGCCGATACGGCGCCCGAAGGCGCTCTGCAATTCAAGCCCGGACGCTGGGGCTGTGTTATGTCCCTTATTGCCACCGTGGCGAAGAAAGGTCGCGTCGGCGTCTTCGATCGCCAGACCTACGGCTGCTGGGGTGGAGGCGTCGGCCTCGGCTTTGGAAACTGCTACGAAACCTTCCCCGGCGGCCTTGACGGCTTCTGCGGATTCCTCGCCAACGGTAACGACAGCACCGAAGACGGCTGCCGCATCGGCCAACAGGTCGCACAATGGGATCGCCGCCTCTCCGACGACTTCCTCCAGGGCGAACGCTATCTCAAAAGCTCCGACGTCACCCGCCGATTCCTCGACACTCTCCCGATGCGCGACATCCCCACGCACTGCGTCGTCTTCAAGCCGCTCGGCCTCGCCGATCCCGAGAAGGACGACATCAAGAGCGTCACATTCTTTGTTGACTCAGACCAGCTCTCGGCTCTCGTCATTCTCGCCAACTATCTCGAACCCCAACTCGAAAACGTTTCCGTGCCATGGGCCGCCGCCTGCCAGGTGATCGGCATCTTCGGCTACCGCGAACTCGAGCGCGACCATCCGCGCGCCCTCATCGGACTTACCGACATCTCCGCTCGTCTGAACACACGCGCGTCCCTGGGCGCGAACGCTATGTCGTTCACTATCCCATGGCCTTTATTCTTGAAATTGGATCAGAACGTGGACGGCAGTTTCTTCCAGCGCCGAACGTGGCACGAACTCCGCAAACTAAACAGCCAAAAGAAAATAGCTAGGTAGTTCTCTTCGGACTACCTAGCTAGCCAGGGAAGAGTTCAGTACAGTCTCGCCGCGCACACACGCGGTAGGATCGCCTCTGACCCCAGAGTGCCTCCACCCCGAGACACGCAGCCACTGCATCGAGCAGTTAACGCCTGAGCCGTTCGGCGCGCTCTGGCCGCACGACCATTTCCTTCTCTGGATCGTTGGGCCACTGGCAATCCTGCAATCGCCGACCGCCCAATCCGGCTCAAATCCAGGAGGACTCTCTTCCTCAGCAATTCGCACCCTAGCACCAGGCATGTCGAATTGCTGTGACACTCCCGAACTCTATCTCCATTGCCATCAACAGAATTGAATCCGCCCAAAGACTTGGCGCAACTTGTCGTAACACCACGCTCCCTTAGGACACTCACGAACAGAAAGCCCGTCCGAGCGTTCTCGGACGGGCTTTCCTCTCTATCCAGCTCGCTCTTATCAGCGATACGCACTTCCCGCCGAAGCGATCTGGTCGAACGACACATTCGCGGGAATGTTGTACTTCGACATGATCTCCCGCATCTTGCGCTCGTTCTTATCGACGTCGTCCATATCTTTCTTCCGGCGCGCGTCCACCCAGTCGTGATACGCCTCGTCGAATTCCTTCTGGTCCTTCGACGAAAGGCGCTCCGCACCCGGCCCGTAAGCATACCCATCCCGCCCGTACGCGTAGCCATAGGGCGCCGCCCCGTTGGCTCCCGGCCCGTACGCATTCGTCGCGATCGCCGCGAACGGAGTACTCGACGGAATGTTGTATCGCGCCATGATGTCCTGCATTTCGCGTGCGTGCTTGTTGATGTCGTCGCGATCGTTCTTCCGCTGCGCATCCATCCACTTCTCGTATTCCTTGTCGAACTTCTGCTGATCGTCGGCCGAGAGTCGAACTCCAACCTGGCCGGAATACGGATACGCTGCGCCGTTCGGATAAGCACCATCCGGATTATTCGGATACGCGCCAGCGGGGGCGCCATAACCCGCGTACCCCGGAACCGCGTTCGTCGCGATCTGGTCGAACCCGACGCCTATCGGAATCCTGTACCGCGTCATAAGGTCCTGCATGTGACGCGCATTCTTCGCGATGTCGTCCTGGTCGCCTTTTCGCGTCGCATCCACCCACTTTGAGTAATAGTCGTCGAACTTCTGCTGGTCGCTCGACGACAGCACCCCATGCCAGTTCTGCTGCCCGTAGTAGCCGTTCTGTTGGGCCTCAGTCTTTTGCGGAACTCCCACCAGCATCAGCGCCATCAATGCCGTAGCCATTGCAATTAAATACTTCATGTTCCCTCCCAAGTGGCGCAATTCATTCACATTTACCTTGGATGGAGGCTTTATTCCCCAGGATTACCGCAATCCAGCAGCAGCGATGCGGTACATCGTCGCGTATTTCACAGATGTGGGTAGCCCCTGCTCCAGGCCCGACCTTCCCTTCTCGCCTCAGCGTCCTCTGGATTGATGTTTTCGGTTACACTGTTACGCGCTTTACAGGAGAAGAGAATGAAGAAGACGATTTTCGCAGCCCTGTTTCTTTCCGGCTGCGCATGTGCCTGGGCCCAGAACCCCGTCTCCGACGCCCTGCGCAACGACCTGCCGCGCGTCGAAAAGAAGACCGTCGCCGCCGGCGAAGAGATGCCCGCTGACAAGTACGGATTCAAACCCACCGAAGCCCAGGTCCCCTTTGGACACTGGCTCGCCCACGCCACCGGCGCCAACTATTTCTTCTGCTCGAGATTGACCGGCGGAACTGCCCCCGAAGCCGGCGTAAAGGAAACCGATCCCAAGGACAAACTCGTCGACGCGCTGAAGAAATCGTTCGAGTACTGCACCGCGCAGCTTCCCAAACTCCAGGACAGCCAACTCGGCGAAGAAGTCACCATGTTCGGCGGCCGCAAGATGACCAAGGGTGCCGCCGTCCTCGACCTCAGTGCCGACTGGGCAGACCACTACGCCCAAATGGCAACCTACCTCCGCCTCAACGGCCTGCTCCCCCCAACCGCCAAAAAGAAGTAGCGAATGCCCGCAACCGGGTGCCCCGTCCAAGCTCGCTTGGGCGGGGTCGTTGTTTTGGCTGGTTTCCTTCCGTGCTGGGTGCCCGGTCCTTTCCCGTTTTTGGAAAGGGCCGGTTGACCACGAACTTTCCTCTCAGTGGCCGCTTGGTGCTGGTGCCCCACATCTGCGCGCTTTTCGCAGATGTGGGTCTTTCCGTCCGCCGGGTGATATTTTGTTCCTGTCCACCCATGCGTACCCAGAACACCACCACCGTCTTCCGCGAACGCCTCAACTCACCTCTCGCCGCCTACGCAGGCCTCCGACTCCCCGCCGCCGTTCTTCTCGACAACGTTCGCAGCATGTACAACGTCGGCGCATTCTTCCGTGTCGCCGACGGCGTCGGCCTCCAAAAACTCTGTCTCGGCGGAATCACCGCGCACCCGCCCAAGAACGCCATCACCAAAACTGCTCTCGGCGCCGAGCAAACCGTCCCCTGGGAACACGACTGGGATGCCATCAAAATTCTGAGTGATCTCCGCCGCCGCGGCTTCGAAATCGCCGCCATCGAAACCAGCCCACAGGCACTCGATCTCTACGACTGGCAACCGCGCTTCCCTATCTGCGTTGCTTTCGGAAACGAAGTCGAAGGCCTGCGCCCCGAACTGCTCGCCCTCGCCGACACCCACGTCCGAATCCCAATGCTCGGCCAGAAAAGCTCGCTCAACGTCGCCACCGCCGGCGGCGTCGTCCTCTACGAACTCCTCCGCAAATACCGCACCCTGCGCACGACTGCCGAGTGACACTCTTCACCCCCACTTTTGTTGTAGTTATTCAGCTGTGGCCCGAACCCTGTTGTGCGCCGCCGCGATCCCAATTCGCCGTGTCATAACACATCCTAAGACTCTGAATCCCGAGTACTTTTCAGGTCACATCCATTTCATCTGCGTTTCATTTGACCGTGAATGTTTAGCCGGGATATTCCTTCGCTCCTCGGCAGCAGCGCCGACCCAATCCTTCAAGGAGCAAATATGACCATCAGCAGATGGCCTTTACGGCTTGCGACTTTGGCGTTCGCACTCTCCAGTGTCGTTGTACTGGCGCAAGCGCCGCCCGCAGCGGACTCTTTTGTGTCCGTCGCAAAAAACAAGGCCAACTATGGCGGCAACTCTTCACTTGTAGTGCAGGCGGGGGGTGGCGGCACAGCTTTCGTGCGCTTCGATCTCTCCTCGCTTCCAAGCGGCGTCGATCCCGGCCAACTCAATAAGTCCACGCTTCGGCTATTTGTCTCCGGGGTAACCGGCACCGGAACCTTCGACGTCTACCTCATTGATGGCGCATGGGATGAAAACACCATCACGTTTAACAACACGCCGCCCCTTGGTTCCAGCGTTGCCTTAAACGTTCCGGTATCGGCAGGCGCTTACAACAATTTCATTGAAGTCGACGTCACTCCAGCGCTTAAGGCATGGCTTGATGGTACCCAGCAGAACTATGGCTTGGCCCTCGTACCTAGCCCCTTATCGTCGATTTCCGTCGCCTTCGACAGCAAAGAGGCCACAAACACAAGTCACGAGCCGCAACTCATCAACAGCTTTAATGGCCCAGCCGGACCGCAGGGACCAGCCGGACCCACAGGCGCACAAGGTCCTGCCGGACCTCAAGGTCCGCAGGGACTACAGGGCCCCATCGGACCAGTCGGACCGCAAGGTCCGAGTGGAATCAGCCACGCATGGGTTAGCAATGGCACCACGGTCAACATTAATAGCGGTTTCACGACCGTCGCTTCTCTTTCTCTTCCTGCAGGTACCTACCTGTTATTCGGGAAAACTTACGTAGAAAACGACGACACCAGCGCACATTCGGCCAGCTGCGATCTGGCTGGCGATACCTCGGCTGCCGTCGGAATTGGCCCCACCAGTTCGGTGACTCTACCGTCGCAAGCTTACATAACCTTGACTTCTCCTGGTACCGTAACCTTGGACTGTTGGATGACCGGCAGCAATGGCGTTGCCGGTTATGCAGTTTTGACGGCTATTGCAGTGGACCAAATCAACTGATCGTGAACTCACGGCAACCCGGGTAAAGGCTTGTACTTTCGCACTGTGGCGAAACGTAGATATCTTGCCTTCAGGACTGCGATATACGAGGCTACCCTGTAAACCTGTGCGATCGACCATCCGTCCAGATACCCTGGATAAAATGGTCGGTCGCACCTTATATTTCGCCTCACGGTTCGGACACATTGTGGGCGCGCAGCTCCGACGCCCATGCGACAGCGCTGCAGCAGCACCATCGGCTAAAAGGAAGATGTTCCTATTCCGGCTCTGTCCCTCTTTGCAGCCGAACGAGCAGCAAGGTAATCGTCGCCCACGTCACAAAATTAACAATCACGATCACCAGACACAGCGGCCAGAACCCGACAATATCTATCAGCGGCACAAATCCGACCACCGCGGATCCCGGCAGCAACAGGAACATCCCCGATAGCAGGAATGCGATGTCCCCATGAACATTCGAAAAACCTGCTATTGCAAAGCCGACCAACTGAAAGCTGCCGAATACCAACCACCATCGCTTGCCCATCCACGTACTCAACCGTGGGTTCATCGTGAAACTCTAGCGCGATACAGTGAACTCAGGAAGCGAATCGTTCGCGCCCGAATCCGAGCATCGCCCAAATCGCCCGCCAAAGGGGTCGCCGGATAAGCCGAGTGCCCAATCCATATTTGTGCTCTCGACCTTAATCGAACTTCAACGTGGTTGCGGGTGTTCGACGTAAAGCTCGCTGTCCCCATCAAGTTCAACGAGCGCGTCAAACTGGAACCCTCGATCAATGTGTACAACCTCTTCAACTTCGCCAATTTCGCGAACTCGCCGAATACTCTGGTCAGTGGCATTCTGAGCGGAGACGCGGGAGCGGCGAACGGAACCACCTATGGCGATCAGGCTAACCGGGCAGGTCTGGGCAGCGGCGTATTCCAGTTAGGTGCGCCACGCCAGATGGAGTTCGGATTACGGTTAACCTTCTAAACTGCTTCTTCTTTTCCGGGCAGAGCTTCGGCTCTGCCCCTTTTTTGTTCCCGTTTTGGAACTCCCCAGAAATTTCCCCATCCCCAGCCACCAACACTCTTGATCCCACGATTTATAATAGTTCTGGACACAGTGTGTCGAGCGGCGCCCCCAGCGGGCGCCGCAGGTTTTCCTGCTCTACCCTTCTCGCGGGTGTTGGTGCCCCACATCTGCCGCAGTCAGCAGATGCGGATCGCGTCGCCTTTGCGCGATAAAGCGCAGGGCTTTTCGCTCTTTCACAATCCGACTTCGTTATCAGGGCACGCTTGATGCCCACATCTGCCGCAGTCAGCAGATCTGGGCTTCTCAACACTGAGGTTGTCTCTCTGTTCGATCTTCGACACCTGTTGCACTTCCCCTTGCTTTGTCTTTCGGCGAACGTAGAACCGACAACGGAGAACCAGCACGGAATTCCCAACCTAAATTCCTGAAAACAAAGAAATTCCTGGTATTTTTAGATTCAAGATCTTTGTTTTCATACACCTCCGGTTGAAATTTCCGCAACTCGCTGAAAACAGGTGAAGCGAAAAATAGGGGGTGGGTTTTCCCGGCACCGGGCGCCGGGCACGGTACCCGTTACAATAGAACTCCCTCGGAGAACCTCATGGAACTCGCGCGCGGAACGCTGCAGAAGATCGTCGCGGAAATGCTCGCGCACGTTCCGCCTGAGCAGGCGCCCGTCGTTGCCTGGCAGTTCATCTGCGGCAAGACCGTCGCCGACCGTACCGAAGCCCTCGCCTTCGCCGACGGGGTGCTCCACGTCGAGGTACCCGACGCCACCTGGCGCGCCCAGCTCGCCGGCCTTATGCCGCACTACCTCAAGCTCCTCAGCGACTACACCGGACAGAAGGTCGAACGCCTCGATTTCGTCCTCGCAAAAGAAAAAGGAAAATCAGCAATTCGATGAAAGTATCGGAAAAAGACGTTCTCTACGTTGCCGAACTCGCGAACCTCGAGCTCACCGACGCCGAACGACAGCGCATGTTGAAGGACCTCAACTCCATCCTCGACTACATCGACATGCTCAGCCAGCTCGACACCAAAGACGTTCCTCCGATGACGCAAGTCACGACCACGCGCGAAGGAACCTCTCAGTTCGACTACGCGATGCGCTCCGACGAAGTGAAGCCTTCTCTTACGCACGAGCAGGCCATGATGAACGCTCCCGACACCGACGGAACCTACTTCAAGGTCCCCAAAGTCATCGACAAGAGCGGAGAGGCGACCGAATGAACATCGAGCCTCTCACCATCGACTTCGTTCGCGACCTCATCCTGCGTAAGGAAACCACCGCAACGGCGCTCGTCGAGCACTTCTACCGCAAGATCGAATCTGACGACCCGAAGATCCACGCTTTCCTGACCTTGACCCGCGAGCGCGCACTGGCGAAAGCCGCCGAGATCGAGGCGATCGCCGATCGCGGCGACGAACTTCCGCCTCTCGCCGGAGTTCCTGTCGCGATCAAGGACGTCCTGATGACCCGCGAAGTCACGACCACCGCGGGTTCGCGGATACTGGAGAACTTCATCGCTCCCTACGATGCAACTGCGGTAGCGAAGCTGGAGGCCGCTGGCGCGATCATCCTCGGCAAGCTCAACTGCGACGAGTTCGCCATGGGTTCCTCGAACGAGAACTCCGGTTACGGACCAGTCCACAATCCACGCGATCTCTCCCGCGTTCCCGGAGGTTCTTCCGGAGGTTCTGCCGCCGCAGTCGCCGCCAACATGGCAGTCGCGACTCTCGGTTCCGATACCGGAGGTTCCATTCGCCAGCCCGCAGCGTTCTGCGGCGTTGTCGGACTGATGCCGACCTACGGACGCGTCTCGCGCTATGGCCTCATTGCCTTTGCCTCCTCGCTCGATCACGTTGGTCCGTTAACCAAGACGGTGAAGGACGCCGCGACCGTCCTGCAGGTCATCGCCGGACGCGACGAGCGTGACTCGACCTCCGCGAACGTTCCCGTCAGCGACTACGTCTCCGAGATCGGCCGCGACGCGAAACGCTTGCGCATCGGTATTCCCGACGAATACTTCCCGCCGGAACTCGACCCCGAAGTGAACGCAGCGGTGCAGAGGACGATTGACGATCTTCGAGCCGCAGGCTGCGAGATCAAGCGCATCTCGCTTCCGCACACCAGGTACGCGATTCCGACTTACTACATCGTCGCGACCGCCGAAGCCTCGGCGAATCTCGCCCGCTTCGACGGCGTTCGCTACGCCTTCCGAGCCAAAGGCACTGCAACGCTTGCCGAAATGTACCGCAAGACTCGCGACCGCGGCTTCGGACCGGAAGTGAAACGCCGGATCATGCTCGGCACTTACGCGCTAAGCGCCGGCTATTACGACGCCTATTACCTGAAAGCGCAGCAGGTTCGAACGCTGCTCGCACGGGACTTCCAGCAGGCCTTTGCCGAAGTCGACGCCATCGTCACGCCCACAACCCCAACTCCAGCATTCAAGCTGGGCGAGAAGATCGACGATCCCGTTTCGATGTACCTCGCCGACATCTTCACTGTCACGGCCGATCTCGTTGGTATTCCCGGAATCTCCGTTCCCTGCGGCGTAACGAAGCAAGGCTTGCCGATCGGCGCGCAGATTCTCGGCAAGCACTTCGACGAAGGAACGATTCTGCGTCTAGGACACGTTGTCGAACACGAAAGAGCGAGGTGATTTGCTCGGTAAAAGCACCGATAGCCAAACCCACCCTCTTGGCGTAATTCTTTCGCCACGCGGAGGGACATGTCCCGCCCTGGCGCACGAAGTAACTGGCGGTCATCCAGGTACTTAGGGTTTAATAGGCATTCGGTGGCCGAAATGCACTGTACACTGTCGTTGTTCGGAGAGGCTCAAGAATGGATTTAAGGACAGGGTTGGCAATCACAGCAGTTGTCGTGGGATTGGGAGCGAGTTCCGTGGCAATGAATCACGGCCGCGATCGCAATCGCGACCACGGACTGTTCCATCGCGCTGTGTGGCATCAGGACAAAGACCTGGGCAAGAAAACAGGCTGGAACGATGGCGCCTTGCCGCCCGGAAAAGCGAAGAGCGAAAGCAAGATGTGGCAGAAGGAGCACAAGCGCGAGGCGAAAACTCATCAGAAGGAGATGAAAGAACGCCAGCGCGAGGCTCGTGCGTACCGTCATTACAGCCACCCGGCGATAACTCACAGGCAACCGAAGCCGCCAGTGAACGCGCAGAAGAAGGCTGGCCTCGCCGGCGTACTCGAAGCAAAGCGCGCGAACCAGCAGCATCGGCAGGAAGTTCAACACAAATAGATTTTGTTTGCGCAAACGGGGCTCTCCGCGAGGAGGGCCTTTCGTTTTGCGCGATTCGCGAAACGCCTTCCCAGTTCGCTACTCGCGAACCGAACACCCACAGCCAAACTGATCAGAATGGTTACTTGATTGGCGTGTAGTAGCGTTCACCTGCGCACGCTCGACATAGCGTTCTTCCGTTGCGTACAACTTCGCGCCGGAAGGCAATTCCCTCACCGCAATCTGCGCAGACCACGCGCTCGCCCTTGTAGCCTGGGAACTCGTGCTCGGGAAGTTCCACGCGGACCCACTCGTGCGTAAACAACTGCTCGTCGGTCATTTCTCGGTACGCGAGCATCTGCTGCTGATTCTTGTTCGCGAGTTCCGGATGCAGTTCGCGCGCCAGAGCTTTCGACGACTCGCGGGCAGCGATACGAACCGCTTTGCCGGACTGCACGTCGACGAAAGTCGCCGCCATTTTTCCCCAGTCGCGAAACTTCAGCGCGCGCTTTCCCAGTCGGCATCCGGTCACCAGCGATACGGCATCGGTTGCGCAGCGGTCGATCTCGACAAAGGTGACGGTGCGTTTTCGGTCGGCGCCATGTGGGTCCTGAATTCCTAAAAGGTTCAGCCCGTGCATGGCAAGACGCACCCCTAGCACCTGTCCGGCGCAGAGATGTCCGTGGGCTTTTGCGGCCTCCTGCAGGTACTCGTCGAGCGACTTCATTGTTCCTTGCTGGACTCCTCTTCCCCGGCCGGCAGTACAGCGACGCTGCGATCCGGGAGTGTGAACGTGAGTTTCTGTGCGTTTTTGGGGTTGAATGTTACCTTCGCCGGGTTGCGTTCCCAGGTGGGCACATCGCACTCCGAATCACGATGCGGGCCGTTGGTTGCGGCAGCGAGTTCTCGCCGCAAAATCGGCTTCTTGCGCCCGATCGCGGTTACAACCGCGAAAACCTTGGTGGCGTTTTCATTGATGCCGCAGTAGGCAGCGTAGTCGCGATACCAGGCGACATCGGAATAGAACGGATCGAACTCGGGCAACACGAGTTGTGTCACGCGACCGGTCGAACGGTCAACCAGAAGCCAGCCACCGAGTTGCCACAGCCACTTCGGTGGTTTGCGCGGCTCCGTGGGCAGGCCATCGTTGATCCGAAAAGCACGCCGCACCACGAATAGCCTGTCGGTGACGTCATGAGGATCGCCGGTTGTGAACTCTCTCAACTTCGTATCGACGAACAAGGAGCGGATGTTGATCTCGACCGTGTGATTTTCGCTCGGTCCGAGGAAGAGCTTCACCTGCATTGGCTTCCCGAAGGTGATTACGTGCGGCTTGGATGCAGCAAAGGCGAACGACGAAAGGAAGAGAGCAACGACGAATACGACGGGGCTGCGCATGGTTCTAGCCTAAGCACGTTTTCCGTTGGGCGCAACTGCTCGAACATGGTCTGGGCCCATAATGGGAAATCTTTGGTACGGCAGGGAGATTAGGATCACGGAATCGAGGTCACTGTGCGCTCCACTCCACCAAGCGAGGCCGCATTTCGGTATGGAAAGTCGAGTCGCGGACGGAGTATTCTGTCTCACGCTTCAGTTCTACTCCTTGTCCCCCGGGGGAATACAGAAAGATGCGTCGACTATTTCTTTTCACTGTTTTGATCTGTTCGCTTTCACTCGCAAACATCGCATTCGCGGGAGACTCGAAGTCCTCTCCGCCAAGCGAACAGGTCACAAGTTGCAACTTCGACAACGGCAACCAGGTTGCGGTTCGGTATCTGCCCGTGACCGCCAAGAAATCAGAAGGATTCGGTCGATCGGTTCGCTACGGAACGGTTTGGACTCCGGATAACCAGGCGATGGTGATGTTCAACAGCGGGCCAACGGCGATCGAAAACAAGGATCTCGCGGCCGGTGCGTACACGCTTTACCTGATGCCGAACAAGAATGACTGGACACTGATCGTCTCCAAGGAGACCGATACGAAGACCAAGTACGACGCATCGAAGGACGTCGCGCGCATTCCGATGGATATTGGCGACCTGCCGTCAACGCATAATACGTTCGAGGTTTTTCTCGGCAAGACCGGTCCGAACCGTTGCAGCTTACGAATTTATTGGCAGGACAAGGGCGCCTTCGCAACGATCGACGGCAAGTAAAACCACAAATTGGGCGTTGAGGCCACGGCTGCGGCCACAGGTTCCTCGACGCCCACGATGCTCCTATTTCGATTTTGATGTGTGCTCAGGGTAGACACCCACAGAGAGCCGCCTCGCAAGATCCAGAAAACAAAGGCAGTTCGGGCAGTAGCTGGTTCTCTGATTTCTGCCGAAATTTCTCTTCACTGCGATAAGTGGCGGACGCGTTTACAATGAACCTTCCTCATGGAGAAATCGAGCCCACCTTATGTCGATTCGCCAGCCAAGCTGGCCAAACTTGTCGACGAACTTCGCCCCTGCAAGCAAATCGGTATCGATACGGAGTTCATCTCGGAAGGCCGTTACGAGCCGCATCTTTGTTTGCTGCAACTCGCGGCTGATTCGCGCGTCTGGATAGTCGATCCGCTCGCAGTTGCGAATCTGACGGAGCTTTGGACGGTACTCACTGAACCCGATTGCGAACTCGTCGCCGTCGCTGCGCGCCAGGAAATCAAGTTCGTGGAGAAAGGCGCTGGCAGGCCTCCCGCGAAGATCCTGGACCTGCAGATCGCGGCGGGGCTTGTCGGTTACGGATATCCGCTCAGCCACACCAATCTCGTTCTGCGCATTCTTGGCGAGAAAATTCACGGCGGAGAAAGCTTTACCGACTGGCGAAAACGTCCTCTGACTCCGGTGCAACTGAAATATGCCGCCGACGACGTTCGTTACCTGCTCGCCATGCGGGAGAAGCTGCTCGCGCGCGCCGATAAGATGCATCGGCGGTCGTGGGTTGAAGCCGAATGCGAAAGACTCGTCCGCGACGTTCTGCGCGAAGAGGAGCGCTGGCGTGTCTCCGGAAGCGCGCGGCTGAGCCGGCGTCAACTCGCGGTACTGCGCGAGCTGTGGCGCTGGCGCGATCGCAGCGCGCGGAATATGAACCTGCCTGCGAATCGTGTTCTCGGCGACAGCATGTTGGTGGAGGTAGCGAAACGATCGCCCAAGACTTCGGAGGACTTGTTCGCTCTGCGCGGGCTCGATCGCAAGGTGTTGCGCGAGGCCGAAAACCATATACTCGAAGCCGTCAATGCCGCGCTGCAACTTCCCGATTCACAACTTCCCGGACACATACGGCGAGACGATCCGCCGCAGGTCAGCGTCCTCACAAAACTGTTATCGGTCGCCGCAAACGGTCTCGCGGCAGAACACCAGGTCGATACGGCTTTACTTGCCACGACTGCCGATCTGCAAGATCTGGTTCGCTGGAAGCTCGATGCCGACGGAGCAGGCGATGCCGCACTGCTGGAAGGCTGGCGGGGGGAGATTCTGCGCGAGCCGCTCTTGGGAATCCTCGAAGGAAAGCGATGCGTGAGGGTCGGCGACCTCGCCGAAGACAATCCACTCAGTTTCGAGCCCTGCGAATAAGCCGTTGTTGGTCGCTGGCGACTAATGCTGTCCGTTGGTCCATAACACAAGAAGGTCTTTGCTTGCCAGATCAGGCACGTAGATTCAGCAAGCAGCGGCGCGCTTGGAGTCGCTCAATATCTCCGCTCTGAGTTCGTTCGGAAGAGTTTCACAGGCGGTTCGCAGAACCAGCCTAGGAGCCTTTGTGCGAATCGAACGCAATAAGGGCAACGCGCGTTCGCGATCGTATTTCGCATGCTCGCGCAGCAGCCAGCCGAGCCCTTTCTGCACCATGAGATCGTCGTCTCCGAGCAGAGCCGCTGTCACTACTTTGGTTTCACGCGCAAACATTTGTTTGCGGACGCCGCGGATGAGCGAGACGGCCGAGGCTCTCCGATGCCAAGTGTCTTTGGCCTTGGTCCAGCGCAGCGCATGCGCGGTTCGCTTCGGTTCGGCGACCATGAGCGGCCCGATCAGGTAGCTGACGAGTCCGTCGTGGTCCGCCCAAGTGCTCACGCGATCAAGCCATCCGACCAGCCGCCTGAAGTGTGCTTCGGTGAGTTCGGCGACTTTGTCCTCCAGCATCAGCACGGCGAGGACTTTCTCTTCGAGGACCTTGTCACGAAACAGGTCGTCGCAGACATCGAAGAGGTAGGCGATTCCCGCGTCGTTCGCAATTGTTCGGCTGAAGCGCCGCGCAAGTTTGCGCAACTCGTGCGTGTACCAGCCGCGCGACTGGACCTCGTTCTTGAAGAAGTGCTCGACCTCGGCGGTGTGGGGCGCGGACGCTCCATTCTTCAGAACGGTGCGCAGATGGTTCGCAATGTATCGGACGGGCTTCATCGACCCATTTTGACGCTTGGTCGCAGTGGCAGCCGTGACGCAAGTCTCAACCGCCACGTACGTGCTTTATGCTGTTTCCGCCTTCGGCCGGAGCAGACGATCGTAGATCCAGAGCAGGACAGCCGTAAGCACGCCGACTCCACTGACCACCCACCACATGCCGGCGGGCTGATGGCGAACTTCGCCGAAGTAATGCAGGAGCGTCCCGCCGAACCAACCGCCAATCAGCGACCCGATGCCGATGGGAAGGAAGGCGAAACCCATATAGGTTCCCTGCTGTCCAGAGGGCGCGAGCCGAGAGATGTACTCGTAGTAGCGCGGCGACTGAATGATCTCGCCTAACGCAATCCCGGCAAGCGTCGCAACCACCATTGGCACGCTGGGGAAGAAAACCAGGATGAGCCACGCCAGTGCGGAAACCAAAGTTCCCAGCGTGATGGCGCTCATTGCCGGAATTTTCCGAGTTGCCAGATTAATCGCAACCGTCAGTGCGATGACGAGTATCGGTCCGGTCGCCAGCAGCCGCTCGGTATCGGCTGTGGGCTTGATGTAACGAACAACATAGAGCGGCAGCGTGATGAACTCCTGCCAGTAAACGATCCAGTAGCCGGTGAAGATGAGCAGGAACCCCATGAACTTCGGGTTTGAAAGTACTGCCCCAAAGTTGCGGGCGGTTTGTGCGAGGCTGGTGACCTGGACCTCACCGGTCTTGCGGGGCTCCTTGAAGAGCAAGAGTACGGCGAAGAACATCACGGCGACGCTGAGTGCCGCCACGCGGAACACGTTCTCGACGCTCATGGTCGAATGTACCCAGGAAGCGACGAGCGGCCCGGCGGCACCGCCGATGTTCACCAGCGTGTAGTAGATTGCGTATCCCACCGAGCGAACTTTTTCGTTCGATGCTCGGGCTGTCGTGCCCACGACCGAAGGCTTCACCAGCGCGATGCCAAGGGCCGGAAGCATCAGCACGAAAACCACGAGCGCGGTCAGTGGTACGACGTTGCGCACCGGCATGATCCACGGTGCCTTCAGCGAGCCGAGCAGGAAGTACGAAATGGAAAGGATCAGGTAGGCGACTGAGAGTGCCCGGCGAAAACCCAGGCGGTCGGCAACCGCGCCGCCGAACGCAGCCATGAACCACACCAATCCGCCGAAAAGGCCGGCGAGGCTGCTGGCCTCCGACGCGGGATATCGGAGCGCCTCGTTCAAGTATCGTGCGAGGGAGGCAAACGCGGCGTAGTAGGAAAGGCGTTCAAAAAGCTCGGTGACGTTCGCGACCCAGAACGGCCGCTCAAAACCGGTTCTAATTTCGTACAAGCGCTTGGAAAAGCTCAAAGGCACTCTCCTGTGGCTCAACCGATTGCCGCGCGCAGGCGTTGTTCGATCTGGCTGGCGCACATGCCGGCAATCCTCACGACTTTGTTTCTGCTGGATTCGCCGCTCGCTATGGTAACGGAGGAGCGCGGGACCTTCAAAAGATTTGCAAGGAAATCGACGCAGGCCTCGTTGGCTTTGCCCCCGACCGGCGGCGCGGTGAGCGCGATCTTCAGCGCGTCGCCCATTTCTCCTGCAACGGCGTTACGGCTGGCACGGGGCTGCACCCGAACGGCGAAGGTCGCGCCCTTGTCGCTGTCGCGGATGGGAATCACTCAGTTGCCTCGGAAGGAAAACAGCAACTCGGCCACGACGACAACCGCCGTCACGAAGAACGATGGCCGGTGAACCAGATGCGAGAACTGGCTCCATCCGACCGAAGCAACGAGAACCGCAAGCAGGATGTTGCCGGCGATCGAGGCTGTTACTGACATTCCCTTCCCGCCGCCGAGGCGCACCACGTTCAGCAAACCACCTTCGATGAGGGCGGCGCCACCGGCAAAGCCCCAGACGGCGCCCACAGGAAATCGACGAATGGAGATCCAGGCAGCTCCGCAATGCAGAACGCCCAGCAGGATCATGATCCAGGCAAAAACGATATCGACTTTTCTCAAGCGTAGTTCCTTGCTCCGAAGATTGCGGTACCGATCCGCACGCAGGTGGAGCCTTCCTCTATTGCGACTTCGAAATCGTGCGACATACCCATCGAGAGTTCATCCATGGTAATTGCGGTCAGGCGTCGCGCGGCAATCTTGTCGCGGAGTTCACGGAGCGCCTTGAAGTACGGGCGAACCTTCTCGGGATCCTCAATGTTGGGAGGAACCGTCATCAGGCCGCGAATCTTGACCGCCGAAAGGCGCGGTGCCGCGAGTAGGATATCGTTCAGAACCGCAAAATCTGGCGGCAGGCCGGGCTTTTGCTCTTCGCCGCCTATGTTGATTTCCAACAGCACCGGCAGAATTTTGCCCAGGCGCTGTGCCGTCAGATTCAAGCGCTCGAGGACGTTCAGGGAATCAACAGAATCCACCGCGTCGAACAACTCTGCCGCAGCGTTCGTCTTGTTCGACTGCAGGTGACCGATGAGGTGGAAACTAGCGTCGCCCTGGTTGGGACGAAGCTCGGTGAGTTGGGCCGACTTTTCCTGGAACTCCTGCACGCGATTCTCGCCGAACAGGCGCTGGCCGGCGTCGTAAGCGGCACGGATGGCATCGACCGGTTGCGTCTTACTGACGGCCATCAGCGCGATACCGTTCGGGTCGCGCCCGCTCCGACGCGCCGCTGCCTCGATCCGCTCACGGACTGCGGCGAGGTTTTCGGCAACCTGGCTCATAGGTTCCAAGGAAGAACGCTTAATCATTATCACAGCGAGGGCAAATGCGCTTCGAGAATTTCCCAGGCACGAAGTCGGGTCGTCGAGTAGTCAACCTCATCGAGAAGCGTGTTAAGGCGTCCGCTGGATTGTAAGAATTGCCGAAGAATTTACTCTGGTAGTGTAATGCTGTCCTCCCCTGCTGCCTCGCCTGATCGCATTTCCACGTTCGCCCGTGTTGCGGCGCTTATCTGCGCGATTATGTTTGCCCTACCAGGCACGAGCGGGACACCCGCAGACGTGCTGGCAGTGCCCACCCACGACGCGGCGAAAGCCACTTATGAACTCAGCGCCGGACTTGATGGCGAAATCTACCCTGTTTTCGCGAACTACGCAGCCTTGCAGAATCCGGCGCGGCGCAAGTGGGGGACGGTGTCCGTAAAGGTGACGAACTCGTCGTCGCAAGTCCTCCGTAACCGCCTCGCGGTTCAGATTCCCGGTTGGAGCGACCCGGAAATCCAGGCAATCCAACTTGGCGCGGGTGAGTCGCAGACCTACATGTTCGCGCCCACGCTTCTCCGGCGAGCGTTCCGGAACCACGAGATCGCGGCGGCTACAGCGACGATGACCGCAACGGGTTCCAATGGCCAGGTAGTCGACCAGGAAACCCTGCCGGTACGTCTCCGATCTGTGGATGATCTCTACTGGGGACGTGACTTCGAGTACGCCTCCTTCATCGCGTCCTGGGTAACGCCGCACGATCCTATCGTCGAGCAACTACTCGCCCGCGCGAAGGAGTACATGCCGGGCCGGCGGCTCCCGGGGTACGAGTCGTCTAACCCAGCGGTGCAGGACCGTTTGACCGTACAGCAGGCGAGTGCGATCTATCGCGCTATGCAGGAGCAGGGTGTCAGCTACGTAAAGAGTTCGATGACCTTGGGCGGGCACGAAGAGTTCAGCGAACGCATCCGAATGCCCGCCGAGTCCATCGACCGCTCGTCGGCAAATTGCATTGACGGCGTGGTGACCTACGCGGCTATGTTCGAGAACCTCGGAATGGAGCCGGTGATTGTGCTGGTTCCTGGACACGCTTACGTCGGGATCCGCCTGGCACCCGGCAAGGACCGCTACTTGTATATCGAGACCTCGCTTACGGGTCGAGTCAGTTTCGCGCTCTCGGTGAAGTCAGCCCGCCAAAGTATGGCCAAGTTCCAGCCGTCCGACTTTTTCCGGATCGACATCCGGCAGGCACGAGTGGACGGTATCTACCCGATGCCCAGCTTCGAGCATCAGCCCGCCGCGCCCGTCCTCGACGCCAGCCGAAACCTGGGGCGAAACGGAACGTAGGAATGGCAAAACGGCAAAAGGAAGAACGGCAGAACCGCCGTGGATCGTGAATCGCCGGTCCCAGGTTCTACGATCCACAATCCACGAACCACGAGCCACTATCCACGCTTTTCAGCTTTGCCGTTTTCGGCAGGACTCCTGCTGTAATTGCAACTTGACATGGGCCGCCGGGGGTTCGAAAATACCGCTCACTCCAGTCTGCGGAGTGAAAACTGCGCAAGAACGTATGTCTTCAATTCAGTTCGAGCTGTCCAACACTTCCCCGAGCAAACCCATGAATCAGCAGTGTAGGCACCCACGCGTCCAGATTGTGTCTCGCGACGAAGACTCCGAATTCGTCGAATGCCTCGATTGCCGCGAGGTCTTTGAATCCAGTGAATTCAAGGACATGGCGATCGAGGAAAAACAAGACACAGACGACGAAGCCTGATTCCGACTGTTGGCGCATGAATTCCCTCCTCCCGTGTCGCGGGAATAGTGTGTCTGCCTAGTTGGAATCTCTGGTACGGCTTTCTTGAGGGTCAGCGACAGGGTGGTTCCGCAAACAGCAGCTCTATCGTGGAGCCGTCAATTCGGAGTTGACGCAGGTCCGCACCTACTCCGAGCAAATCGTCGGGATGGATGAGCAGGTCATTTCCCTGGACATCAACACTGCGCGCTTTTGGTTTCAGGTAGTCGCTCAGCGTCTTCCCGAAAAGGCTCATCATGTTCTTCTCTCCATTCCCGTTCTTCTTTATGTGCTTCGCATGAATCCTGACGACGCCGTCGCTGGTCACGTCGACCGGACCATCTATGGAGACCGATTTTCCATCCTTCTGACCGGTAATGTTCAGCCCGCCGTCTTTCGAGGGCGTTACCACGACGTTCTTGAAGTCCGAGTGAACCGCCGTGAGGCGCTGGTTAATCAGCCGACTGAGAGACTGGGTAGTTATGCTGATGCGATTGCCTCTACGCGTAAAGGCGTGCCGGTTGCAGGTTGGCAGGTTTTCAGCAGAAAGCGGTAACAGCAAGCAGAGAAGTGTGAATACAACGAGCCCGGAGCGCATGATCCCTCGATATAGCCTTATCGATATAGATGCGTTCTTGAGAACAGTGAGTGTTCCTCCTGGTCGGTAGGCTTCGATGGCGGCTGTTGTGAGTTCTTGCCGTCGTTGCGGCGCCAGCGTTTCGTACCTCTCACCGGAGGGGCAGGCTCGCTTCAGCCGAGAGGTGCTCGTCGGCGAAGTCGCGCGCCAGCCACTTGGAGTATGCCGCGGCGGCGATCATGGCGGCGTTATCGGTTGAGAGGGGACGCGAAGGGAAATAGACCTTGATGCCTGCGTCTGCGGCTTCCGCTTCAAACGTGTAGCGCAGTTCGCTGTTAGCAGCCACTCCGCCAGTGACGAGCAGGGTTGCGACCTCGTGATCCCGGGCCGCGGTGAGAGTTTTCCCGACGAGGTCTTCCACCATCGCACGCTGAAAAGAAGCTACAAGGTCGAGGGTCGTGCGATCACAGAGGTGAAGGTAGTCATCGAGCGTCGCCTTGGGAATGTGCAGCAGGGCCCGCCGCCGCTGCTCGATGGCGTCGGCCATGTGGTGCGTCTCCGTGTATCGCAAGACTGCCGTTTTAATTCCACTGTAGGAAAAGTCGCACCGCGGGAAGTCCGTTCCGCTGGGCTTCTCTCCTTTTGCTTTCAGCTTCGCCGTCTCGTTCCGGTCGCGATGCTTGATCTGCACCAGCCCAAACTTCACCGCCGTTGGGTCGCCGTGCCTGGCGAGGCGGTCTATGATCGGGCCGCCCGGGTATCCCAACCCGAGCAGCTTGGCTACTTTGTCGAAAGCCTCGCCAGCGGCGTCGTCGCGCGTGTGCCCTATGTTCTCGTATTTCCAACCTTCACCGACGCGCCCTGCCAGGTAAAGATGCGTGTGTCCGCCGGATACCACGAGCGAGAGTACCGGGAAATCAAGCGTGTGATTTCCTGCCTGCTTCTGTTCGAGCAGAACCGCGTGGATGTGCCCTTCAATGTGATTCACCGCGATGAGCGGCTTATCGAGAGCGAATGCCATCGCTTTTGCATAGCTGACGCCAACAAGCAACGCTCCGGCCAGCCCCGGGCCGCGCGTGACCGCGATTGCATCGATCTCCTCGGGCCTCTTGCCCGCCTCCTGCAAGGCCTGGCGGACCACCGGAACGATATTCCGCAGGTGCTCGCGCGAGGCAAGCTCCGGGACAACCCCGCCGTAAGGCTTATGAGTCGCGATCTGCGAAGCAACGACGTTCGAGATCAGTTCCTCGCCGCCGCGCACTACGGCAGCTGAAGTTTCGTCGCAGGAACTCTCGATAGCAAGGATGTAGGGCGTAGACATTTCAGGCTCACATTCATCTTACAAGAGGTACCGGGCACCGGGTTGCGGGTACCGGGTGTTGAAGCTGCGTCTCACTGCTGGCACCGGGTACCCGGCACCCGGTACCATAAGACCTATGCTCGCTCGCCGCGCCGCCACCGAGGTCGTCCGTACCCTGCGCTCGCAGGGGCACCAGGCCTACTTCGTCGGCGGGTGCGTGCGTGACCTGCTGCTCGGCCGCGATCCCGCTGACTTCGACGTTTCGACCGACGCCACGCCGGATCAGGTAATGCGTATTTTCCCGCAAACTTACGCCGTCGGCGCGCAGTTCGGGGTCGTGCTAGTGCCGTTCCGTGCCGTCGGAGTGGACGGTGGGGCCGCGGAGGGTGAGGAATTGACGGCTGAGCATCCCAAGGTGATCGAGGTCGCGACGTTCCGCAGCGATGGCGCGTACTCCGACGGGCGCCACCCGGATGCCGTGCGATATTCCGCCGACCCACGCGAAGATGTCCAGCGCCGGGATTTCACCATTAACGGGCTGATGCTCGATCCGCTAGATGGCCAGCACGTGCTCGACTACGTCGGTGGCCAGCAAGATCTCCAGCGACACCTGGTGCGGACGATCGGCGATCCCGAGCGTCGTTTTCGCGAAGACAAGCTGCGCATGATGCGCGCCGTTCGATTTGCCGCCCGATTCGAATACAAAATTGATGCTGAGGCCTTCGCGGCCATTCGTCGACTCGCACCGGAGATCCTCCATGTAAGCCACGAGCGCCAGCGCGACGAAATCACCAAGATGCTCACCGAAGGCCACGCGCGGCGCGCCTTCGAACTGCTCGACAGCTCCGGCCTGCTGCATGAGGTTCTGCCGGAAGTCGAAAAAATGAAGGGTGTGGAACAGCCACCGCAATTCCATCCCGAGGGCGACGTCTGGATCCACACCCTATTGCTCCTCGGCATGTTGAAACCCGGAGCGTCGCGCACTCTCGCGTGGGGAGCGCTGTTGCATGACGTCGGGAAGCCGCCGACGTTTCGTATCGCGCCGGACCGGATTCGCTTCGACAACCATGTCGAAGTGGGCACTCGCATGGCCGAAGCCATAGGTCATCGCTTTCGCATGTCGAATGATGACATCGCGCAGATCATGGCGCTGGTCGCGAATCATCTGCGCTTTGCGGACGTGAAAAACATGAAGGAGTCAACTTTCAAGCGCTTCATCCGGCTCCCCCGGTTCGACGAGCACCTTGAACTCCATCGCATCGATTGCCTCGGCAGCCACGGCATTCTTGACCTCTACTGCTACACCCGGGAGAAGATGGCACAACTCGAACCCGAGCAGGTTCGCCCGACACTTCTCATCGACGGGCACGACCTGCTCGCCGCCGGCTACGAACAGGGACCGCGCTTCAAGGAGATATTGAGCGCCGTTGAGGATGCACAGTTGGAAGGGCGCGTGCAGTCGAAAGAAGAAGCCATGGAGTTCGTTCGTCGCGAATTTCCGCTCACGACAGGCGTATAGTCTCCGCGAAGGACGATTATGAACACAAAGAGCTACGTGGTCGCCACCACTCTGCTGCTATCGCTTTTCTACTTCACTCCCGCCAGAAGATTATTTGCGGATCCAGACGTTCTAACGCAAGGAGGTCGCACTATGTCATTTGCTGTTCAGACGAGTGCATTCACCGAAGGTGGCGCTATCCCGAAGAAATACACGTGCGATGGCGCCGACGTTTCGCCGGAACTGACATGGGCCAATGCTCCGGCGGGAACGCAGTCATTTGCACTGACCGTCACCGATCCGGACGCTCCCGCCGGCACTTGGACGCACTGGGTCGCGTGGAACATTCCTGCAAGCACCACAAAACTGTCCGAAGGAGTTTCGAAAACCGAGAAGCTCCCGGATGGCACTCTCCAGGGCAAAAATGACTTCAAACGCATTGGCTACAACGGTCCTTGCCCGCCGCCGGGAAAACCCCATCGATATTTCTTCAAACTGTACGCGCTCGGAACGAAGCTGGACTTGAATCCCGGAGCGAGCAGAGGCGAGCTGGAAAGTGCCCTGAAAGGGCACATCCTTGGGCAGGCGGAAGCGATGGGGAAGTACGGCCGATAGCGTGCTTCGTCCCCCAAATCCGGCGCAGAATCGGGCACATGACTTGCCCTGAGTTGTGTGCTCCCCGTCACGGACGGTTGCCGATATTCGCGGCATGATTCGGCTACAGAGGTTCTCGCCCAAGCCTCATTGGGGGCAAGTACATGCCGAGAGCAGGGGTTGTTGCCACCGCAGAAAAACTTCAAACTGTCCCAGCACCACCGAAAGGCACCTTCAGCCTTATCCTGACAATTCTTCTCTGCCTTCCCAGCCTGATTGGTGTAACCGCGTTTCTCTTGAACTTATTACTCTATCGGGACCCCGAGGAATGGGGCCAGATATCCGGTGCACTGGTTGGGATGGGCGGCATTTTCGGAAGACCACTTGTGGCTTTGGCCGCAGTAGTAGGCGCTTCGGTTGCGTTTCGAACGAATGTGCCTCCACGGATCTTGTATGCACATCTGGTTGTGGTGGGCTTCGGAACGATTGCGTCGTTGATCTTCTTATTCAAGCTTGGGATGTAACGTCGGGCTGGGTGGCTGTCCTGTAACGCTTACCCTTTTTTGAGTTCGATCAGCACCTGCCGCGCAACTTCCTTCAGCGTTTCGAAAACGCCCTGGCCCTGAAAAGCCACCGCTTCAAAAACGGGTTCGTTACGCTTCACGAGTTCTTTCTTCAGATTGTCAACGGCCAGCACGTTGGGCAGGTCTCGCTTGTTCAACTGCAGAACGTAGGGGATCTTATAGAAGTCGTAGCCGTGCTCTTTGAGATTTTCGACGAGGTTGTCGAGCGCTTCGACGTTGGCGTCCATCCGCTCTTCCTGGGAATCGGCGACGAAGACTACCCCGTCAACGCCACGCAGGATGAGTTTGCGGCTGGCGTCGTAGAAGACCTGGCCGGGTACGGTGTAGAGGTGGAAGCGGGTTTTGAAGCCGCGGACGGTGCCGAGATCGAGGGGCAGGAAGTCGAAAAACAGGGTTCGATCGGTCTCGGTCGCCAGCGAGATCATCTTGCCTTTTTGTTTTTCCGCGGTTTTGTCGTAAATGCACTGCAGGTTCGTCGTTTTACCGCCCAAACCGGGGCCGTAGTAGACGATTTTGCAGTTGATCTCGCGGGCGGCGAAGTTGATAAAACTCAAAAGAATCCTCAGTTATCGGTCGCGACGACGCTGTCGGAGGAAGGAGCGGCGCGCGAGGGGATGTTCCGACTGCCTTCCGGCTGAACAACTTGCCGGAAACCAAGGTTATAACATAAGCAAGACAGCTACTCTCCCGATTGTCTCGCGTCGCAACCCGTTTGTCACTCCCTGCACAGGTTACGAAGAGCCAAGTTACTGAAACTATTGCCGCATCGGCGGTAGCGGGTAGTAGCCTTCCTTGGCATAGACCTTCAGGTCCGACCGCGTTACCTGCACCTCGATGCTGCGATAAGCGGTCGAAAGCGCTACTGAGCTCGTGTAACCGATCGTGTACTGGTTGCGGGCATCGTCCATCAGTCTCGAATAGGCGTCCTCGATCGCAGAACGGTCGTTCGAGTTAATCACCTCTCCACCGGTGGCGTTTGCGTACTTGGGGAGAATGTCGCCGTAGGGCTGCCGCGGAAGGCGGAATTTCGAGAGCTTACCGAATAGCGGAGTGGCTGCCTCACTAACCCCGAGGGCATACACCTGGACTTCATTCGAAAGCAGAACCTTCAGGACGTCGCTGTAACTCGCACTGCTGCGGTCCTCCTTACCGTCGCCGATCACGAAGATGACCTTGCGGCGATCGCGCGGACGATGAGAAAGGTCGATTGCGGCACGCAGGATGGCGTCATTCAGCACGTGAGGTGGCTCCAGATTCTTGACACTGGTCGTGACGGGTCGGCTGGGATCACCGGGATTAAAAACCTTGCCGTTGACAGTTGGGCCGGAGACCATGGGACCGGCGTTGGTAGCCGCGCCTCCGGTTGTTCCCTGCTGTTCCTGGACCCGGCGCAGGGTCGTTGACGTGCGCTCACCCAGTGCCGCGTAGTAATCCTGCTGCTGTTTCACGGTGGCGCCATAGGTGTAGATAGAAACCTCGTCGTAGTCACTGAATGCGCCAACCAGAGCGCTGAAGGTCTCCTGGACCTTCTTCAAAGCGATGTCGGACATCCCAACGTCGATCACGATAGCGGCAGAGATACCGAGGGGATCGCTGCTGAAGAAGTTGATCTTCTGTGGCTTTCCGTTTTCCAGGACCCTGAAGTTGTCGACAGTGAGACCATAGACCGGTCGTCCGCTATCGTTCTTTACGGTAACCGGAACCACGACAGCGTTCGTATTTACGACGAAAGTCTTCAGACGTTCCTGCGGCCCTTCCGGCTCTTTGGTCTCGCCACCCTGCGGTACGGTCTTGATAACCGGCTTCTTTGGTGGCGGGGGCGGTGGCGCGGAGGTGTCGGGCATTGCGCCGGATGGTTGTTGCGCCGCGGGTTGTTGCTGCTGTTGCTGCGGAGCTGCCTCATCGCTCGGCGGCGGAGCATTGCTGGTCGAGGGTGGCGGCAAGGGAATGTTCGACGAGGGTTGCTGCTGCGCAGCTCCGGGCTGTGGCTTGGGAGCGTCTGGCAGGCTCTGTTGCCCCCACACTGGAATGGTCAAAATGGATAATGCGATGAAGATTGCCAGGCTGCGCCCAACGGTTCTCATGAAATTAATATCTCCGTTCTCGCAAGCTGCTGTTTCACTCTTTTCTGCAACTAACACTAATATAGACCCCGCTCGTGTCGTAAATACTAGATTACAGTCTTCAGGGAGAGAAGGTATGCCCGTACGTGTCGCCACCGTAGCCGGCCCACATCTGCGAAAAACGCGCAGGTATGGGACACTAAGATTTGCGTTCACTGCGTTGCTCCTTCTTTGGATGCTGCCAGCCCTCGCGCAGGATCAGTCTTCACAGCAGCAATCGCAAGACCAGGAGCAGGGCCCCACGTTCAGGGTTAACGTCAACGTAGTCAACCTGTACTTTAACGTCAAAGACAAGCACGGCGCTCTTATCCCCGATCTGAAGAAAGACGATTTCCAGGTCTTCGAAGACGGCAAGCCACAGACAATCAAGTACTTCAGTGCCAACTCCATCCAACCCCTGACTCTGGGAATCATGATCGACTGCTCCGGGAGCCAGGAGCGTGTGCTGCCAATGACCCAGGAGATTGGGTCGCAGTTCGTTCATGACGTCCTCCGCCCCAAGGATGAAGCCTTCCTCATCAGCTTCGATATTCAGGTCGAACTCATGCAGGACTTCACCGCTGACCCGCAGTTGCTGTCCCGGGCGCTGCACAAGACTCGTATCAATGTTGGCGGCGGATCGTACGGCGTGCCCGGCATCGGCCAGGGCCCCGTGCCGGTCAGCAACCCCAAGGGAACCCTGCTGTATGACGCGATCTATCTCGCTTCAAACGACAAGTTGAAAGAGGAAGTCGGGCGCAAGGCGCTGATCATCCTGACCGACGGCGAAGACCAGGGCAGCAAGACAACTCTGCGCGAGGCCATCGAAGCAGCCCAGAAATCCGACGCCATCGTGTACGTGATCTTCGAGGCTGATCGCGCGGCGACGTGGGGCAGCGGTAAGGGAGACATGAAGAAGGTCGCCGAAGAAACAGGCGGCCGGGTAATCGATGTCGGCGATAATCCGAAGAAACTAAAGGCGGCTTTTGACCAGATATCGAGCGAACTGCGCAGCCAGTACTACATCGGGTATACCCCGACGAACCAGAAGAGCGACGGCACATATCGCAAAGTGGAAGTAAAGCCGGTCAACAAGGACTACAAGATCCAGGCGCGCAAGGGATACTATGCCCCCGGTGGCCATGACCAATAGTCGACAGCCCCACCCTTCTAAACGGCTGCGAAGAATGAGGTTCTCAGCTTTGGGTTTCTTTATTTATTGACAGTTGCGGGCGGCACATTCTGAGAAGTCGCAGAGACGTTCTTTGGAGCGTAGTAACCTTTCTTGGCTCGAACCTTCAGGTTCTTTTTCCCGAAAGCATCGATGGCAATCGTACGATAGCGCCCATCGGCCACAAAATCGGTTGGGTGGTAAGAAATCGCGTATTGGCTTCGCAGCTCGCTCTGAATATCGGTGAAAGCATCCGATACTTCCTGCAACTTGAATGGCGTAAACAGGCGTCCGCCGGTGGTTTCGGCGAAGCGCTCCAACACTTTGTCACCGCGTGTCTTCTGACCGGTAATATTCGTCGAGATGGCGTAGATGATGACGCCGGCTCGCTGCGCCATTTCGACGGCTTCCTCACGAGTTACGCGGCTCTGGTTGTCGTCACCGTCGCTGAGCAGGATGATGGCGCGCCGCGTGCCATCGGGGCTCGACGGTGGGTTCAACAGCTTCTCACGGCAGGCATAGTAAATGGCGTCGTAGAGCGCAGTTCCGCCGCCCGCACGCAGCATGCGAACTCCGTGGGCCAGGTTTTCCGTGTTGTCGGTGTAGTCCTGCGTGACCTCCGCGACCGTGTCGAAACCGATAACAAATGCTTCGTCTTTTCTCTGGCGAATGATCTGGTTGAGGAATTCGATCGCCGCTTCCTGCTCGAACTTGAAGCGATCGCGAATCGAGTTGCTCGCGTCGATCAGCAATCCCACTCGCAACGGTAGATCCGTCTCGCTGCGGAAGCTCAATATCTGCTGTGGCTTGTCGTCGTCGAGAACTTTGAAATCTTGTTTCTTCAGGTCTTTGACGAAACGTCCGTGCTTATCGGTGACAGTAAAGACGATATTTACTTCGTTTACGTTCTTGGTGATAGTCTCCGCTGGATTCTCGGTATTTACATCGGACGGCTTCGACGCGTTCGTTGGTTGCTGCGGATTCGCATTGTCCTGCGCACTGGACTCCGATTGCGTGTTCGATTGCGATTGCGTCGGACTGTCATCGTCTGCAGAATTGTCGGCTGACTTGTCCTGCTGCGGCGCTTGGCCGGGCGCCGCTTGAGGAGCGGGCGGCTGATTGTTCGCAGGCTGTTGCGGCTGCGCCGGCTGCCCCTGCTGGTCAGTGGAGTTGTTCTGAGTTTGCGGTGTTTGTGCTGGCGCGGGAGCGGGTGGCTTGGGCTTCGGCTTTGGTGCGATCGTCGCTGAAGGAGCATCCGGGAGGTCAGCCGAAGATTGGGCAAAGGCGCAAATCCCCAGCGACAAAAGCGCGCAACCGAGTATCAAACGGATCTTCATGAGTGCTGACTCATTATACTTCCGGAACGTCGCTTGCTTCGATGCCCGGAGTCCGATTCGCGCAGCTTTTCGAGAAATCCACTTAGTTCCCCTGGAAGAGCGACATCCAACGCCAGTTCCCGACTAGTGCGCGGATGTGGTAGCCGAATGGAGGCAGCGTGAAGGAAATTTCGATCCAGTTGTAGCACGCTGGTGTCGGCACCCTTCTTCTTCTTCAACTCTGCTCGCTTCGCCTCGGCCCGCGTTGAAATCGCATGGCCAAAGCGTTGCCGTTCGCGCGTGTGGGGAGATAGCACCGCGGGAGCGCCATAAAGAGTATCCCCGACGACCGGATGGCCCAGAGATGCCATATGCACGCGAATCTGGTGGGTGCGGCCCGTCTCGATCTTTACATCGACCAGGGCAAACCTGCCGAAGCGCGAATCAATGCGCTCCAGGACTTTGTAATGCGAAACGGCGTCCCGAGCGCCGTCGCCCCGAATGCTCATGCGAGCGCGGTTGGCGCGATCGCGTCCAACCGGGGCATCGATGGTGCCGCTGTCCGCCTTCGGCCATCCATGCACCAATGCGGTGTACCGCTTATCGACCTGACGCTCAGCGAAAAGCCGAGCCAGTTTGCGATGAGTGCTGTCGCTTTTGGCAACCACCAGCAACCCGCTCGTCTCCTTGTCTAACCGATGGACGATCCCGGGACGCAGCTCATCGCTGCCACTCGAAAGCTTCGCAAATCGATGTAACAGGGCGTTGACCAAGGTGCCTCGGTTGCGCGGATCGTCACTCGCTCCTGCCACCGCGTGTACCGTCATGCCCGCAGGCTTGTTGATCACCGCAATATCTTTGTCCTCATAAACAACGTCGAGCGGAATGTCCTCGGCGAAGGCTCTCAGAGGAGGCAATTCGACTGGGCCAAGTAGAGTGATCGTCTGGCCGCCTTTGAGCCGTAGCGATGGCTTCGCAGGCTTACCGTTGACGACGATCTTCCCTTCCTCGATCAACTGCTGCACCCGGGCGCGGCTGACATCGCCGATGCGAGTAACGAGGAACTGATCGAGACGCGAGCCCGCGTCGTCTGTGGCTGCGGCGAAATCCCGAGGATAGCGGTCTGGCATTGTTGTGTTCTTCGCCACAAAGTTTTCTAACCCAAACTTTCGTGTCTTCGTGCCTTCGTGGTTCTTAGCGCCTTGTTATTCCGAACTGCCTCTCAGCAATTCCGCCAGCAGTTCCGGCTCGATATTGCCACCGCTGACCACCGCGACTGCCTTGGAGGCCTCGGGCAGTTGCGTGCGATGGTAGAGCCATGCCGCGAAGGTCACGGCTCCGCTTGCCTCGGGCGCGATGTGTGCAGTTGTGACCATCCGCTTCACTGCGCCGCGGATCTCGTTTTCGCTCACAGTGACGATATCGTCGACGTGCCTGCGAATGTGCTCGAAGTTGATCGGCCCGACGCTCTGTGTCCGAAGTCCGTCCGCCAGCGTGCTCGTGGCCCGCTCCGGCGGAATGGAAACGATGCTGCCGGAGCGAAAGCTCTGCTGTGCATCGTTGGCAAGCTCGGGTTCGACACCGACTACCTTTGCCCGCGAGCCGCTGAGCTTCACCGCCGTGGCCACACCGCTGATCAGCCCACCGCCGCCGACTGGGCACAGCACGAGATCGACGTCGGGGAGGTCGGTCACGATCTCCAGCCCGACGGTGCCCTGCCCGGCGATGATCGCCTCGTCGTTGTATGGCGGCACGATCATGTATCCGTGCTGTGCGGCAAGCTCTTCCGCTTTCTTTTTTCGCTCATCGCTGCCCGGCCCGACGGTGACGATCTCCGCTCCAAGCGCAGCGGTGGCGTCCATCTTCCCCTTCGGGGCGTTGCGAGGCATTACGATCACGCACTTCACACCGAATGCTCGCGCCGCATAGGCGACGCCCTGCGCGTGATTCCCACTGGAGTAGCTGATGACGCCGCGCTCGCGGTCGGCCTCCGCCGCCGACGCAATCTTGTTATAAGCCCCGCGAAGCTTGAAGCTGCCGATTGGCTGAAAACTCTCTGGTTTCAAATAGAAGGCAGTTTCGTCGCCGGTGAAACAGCGGATGAGCGGCGTGCGCACGGCGATGCCGTGCAGCCGCGAGTGTGCGAGTTGAATGTCGTCTAAGGTAACCATCAGTGCCTTCCGGAAGCTGGGGCTGCTTCAAGTTGCGCAGGCGCGAGTTCGTGATGCGAACGCGCATGTTTGTCGCAATCCTGCAGCACATCCTTCATGAAGTCTACTAGGCGCCACTCGTCCGCAAAAGAGGGCTTGCCCCCGAGTTCGACATGGCTGATCACCGGGCTTATAAGCGCGGCTTTGAGCTTATCCGCTGGAACATCTTTCTTAAGCCACATTAGTTCTGCAGGGGGAATGACATTGTCGGCCTCACCGTGCGCGAGGAAGACATCGGCGCGAATGTGCGCCAGTTTGCCTTCCGGCGACACGGCTTCGGCGTCAGTCTTGTGCTCAGACAGACTTCGGAGAAGGTCGGCGGATAGGCCGCCATCCTTGTGGGCGAGGAGATCTTCCATGCGGGCGCGCCCTGCGGGAGAAAGTCGTTGGGCGATCGCCTGTGCCTGCGCGGTTTTCTCATGCAGTTGCTGGCGAATGGCCTCGCGCGCGCGAGGAACATCGGCGGGCGAGAAGAAGTCCTCCGGATGGGCATAGGCGACGACCAGTATTCCGTATTCGTGAGCCTGCATATGTAGTACGGCGCCGCGGGGTCCCTGGACAGTATTCGTCGCATAAAACCGCAGAACCCGAGGCAGGCTGTCGTAACCGCCGATGGAAATCACTATGCTGACGTCCTTCTCGTACTGTGGTTCGGATGCGGCCACCAGCGCCAATCCCCCGGCGAAACTGAGCCCCAGTACCGCGACGGAGTTCGCCCCGGTGCGCGCCTTGAGATCGCGCGCGGCGTAACCAATCAAGTCAATGGAACCCAATTCGACGTGATAGTCGGCCAAGTCTGCAAGTTCAGGTGTCAGCACGAGCACTCCGTGCGTCGAGAGCGCGCGAGAGAAATTCACCAGGCGTGGCTCGTCAATGCCGAGGTAATGGACGCCATGGAGAATCACCATCGCCGGAGGATTCGGAATACCCTCTGGGATGTACAAGCGCCCGCGTACCGGGCCGGCGGGGGTCTGAACGCTCGTATCACGAATAGTAATTGGGTTCGTATCGTGGCGAGTCAGCCAGTCGTGCCGATTAGGATCGCTAACTCGAAGCAGGACGGATGCGGCATCAAGATAAGGATTGAGCCAAAGATGGCCGCCGCTCAGCAAAAGCAGGATGACCAAAGCCGCGAGCAGAAGCCGGCGCTTTCGGCCTGAGGACATGCAAGGTTTGTACAGGAACGCGCAGAACGGGTAAAGCGAAAACAGTGCTTGCGCGCGTCGGTCGGGATTAGACTTCGAGGATCACCGGCATAATCAGCGGTCGCCGCTGCGTGTTCTTGGCGATGTAGCGCTTGAGTTCCACCCGGATCTTCTCCTTGATCACGCCATAGTCGGCCTTCTCTTCTTTCGTCGAGAGTTCGAGCGTACGCATAACGGTCTCGCGGGCTTCGGAGACGAAACCGTTGTCGGCGGGCGCGCCCGCGAACCCGCGCATCACGATTTCCGGAACCGCCTCGACTTGCCCCGTCAATTTGTTAATGGCGATGATGGGCAGCACGAAGCCGTCTTCGCTGAGGTGACGCCGATCCTTGATGATGAGATCCTCGACGATATCGGCCGTCGAACCCGAGTCGATGCAAACGCGCCCGACGGGCACCGTACCGACCTTGCGCGCCCCGAGTTCGTCAAATTCCAGCACCTCGCCGCTTTCAATCATCATCACGTTCCCGACTGCCCCGCGCATTGAAGCGGCCAGTTCGGCATGCAACTTGAGCTGACGGTACTCGCCATGGATCGGGATGAAGTACCGCGGACGCACCAGATTGATCAGCAGCTTAAGTTCTTCCTGGCTGGCGTGTCCGCTGACGTGTACCGGAGGCTTGCTGCCGTCCTCATAGATGACGTGCGCGTCGCGACGGAACAGGTGATCGATGACCCTGTAAATGGCCTTTTCATTCCCTGGAATAATTCGAGACGAGAGCACAACCGTGTCGCCTGCCTCGATCTTCGCGTGCTTATGGTTATCGACGGCAGCCCGCGAGAGCGCCGACATCGGCTCACCCTGCGTGCCACTTATAAGCACACACACTTGTCCGGGCGCATAATCCCTGATCTGGCCGGGATTAATAAACAGGTGCTTTGGAAGGTCGAGATAGCCGAGATCTTGCGCGATCTCGGTGGACTCGACCATGGAGCGCCCGATGATCGCCACCTTGCGGTTGAAGTCGTGCGCGAGTTCAATCGCAAGCTTGATGCGATGGATCGATGACGAGAAGCACGAAATGAAAACGCGCCGCTGCGCGTGTTGGAAGATATCGGCGAATCGCGGATGCACTGCGCGCTCGCTCGGTGTATAACCCGGGCGCTCGACGTTCGTCGAATCCTGGAACAGCGCGAGCACGCCATTCTTGCCGTATTCGGCAAAAGCGTGCAGGTCGAAGAGCTTGTTGTCGGTTGGCGTCGGGTCGACCTTGAAATCTCCCGTGTGAATCAGCACTCCCAAGGGCGTATGAATCGCCAGAGAAACGCAATCCACGAGGCTGTGCGTGACGCGAATGGGATGAATCGTGAACGGGCCGATTTTGATGGCGTCACCAGGACGAATCTCATTCAGTTCCGCATCGTCCAGCAGCCCGTGCTCATCGAGTTTTCCCTCAACCAACGCCAGCGTAAACTCCGTACCGTAAACGGGAATGTTGAGTTCGCCGAGCAACCAGGCGATGCCGCCGATATGATCCTCGTGCCCGTGGGTAAGAATGAGCGCGCGAACCTTGTCGCGGTTCTGAATGAGATAAGTGATATCTGGAACAACGATGTCGACGCCGAGCAATTCACTTTCGGGAAACATCAACCCGACGTCGATGACAATAATGTCATCTCCCCAGCGAACGGCCATGCAGTTCATTCCGAACTCGCCCAGGCCGCCCAACGCCACTACTTGCAGTTTTCCTACTGGCATTTCTCTTGATGCTAGCACAGCGTAAGATGCGGAATCGGAATACCGGGAGGTCGGGCGAGCAGAACCACGAGCCTTCTGGCGCACATCTCACTACACCATTGCGTTCGGACGAAGGTGCTATGAAACTGAAGACAACATGGATCGTCACGACAGCCTTCCTGATGTCGAGCCTCGCAACCGCCCAAACCGCTCGCCTGACGATCAAGACCGAAACCCTGCCCGTGGGTCTCGCTGGAACGGCATATAAGACTCGGCTGGTCGCCGATGGTGGCCGCCAGCCTTACTTATGGAGTGTCCCCGAAGCCAACCTCCCGCCAGGACTTCGGCTGGACGAGAAATCCGGCACCTTATTCGGCGTGCCCACCGCTGCAGGCGAATTCCATCTCACCCTCGTGCTGGCGGACTCGAGCGTTCCGCGCAACCAGGTCGAGCGCAAATACACGCTGGCGATCAGGGCGGCCCTTACGATTCGGTGGATCGAACCACCGCGAGTTGCAGGAGACGCCATTCGCGGCCGCATGGAGGTCACGAACGGAACTGGGCAGTCGCTCGACCAGACCGTCATCGTGCTCGCGGTCAACAGCTACGGGAAGGCGTTTGCCCTGGGATATCAGCACTTCACTCTTGCTCCCCAAACCGAGAGCCCACCTATCCCATTCGAATCGACCCTGCCGTACGGGACCTACGTTGTAAACGCAGATGCGGTAGGCGAGGTGAAAGCCAGCGGCGCGATCTACAGGACGCGGATGGAAACGGGAGCGCTGGCGGTCCGGCGCCCTTAGAGTTAGCTCCTACTCACCCATTACTTTCACCAGGACGCGCTTGCTGCGTTGCCCGTCGAACTCGGCGTAGAACACGCGCTGCCATGTTCCCAGGTCCAACTTCCCCTTCGTGACGGGCAGAATCACCTGATGATGCACGAGAATCGCTTTCAGATGCGAGTCGCCGTTGTCTTCGCCCGTCTGGTGATGGTGATAGTCGCGTTTGAATGGCGCAAGCTTTTCCAGCCACTGATCGATGTCTTCGATCAGACCGTCTTCCAAATCGTTTACATAAACACCGGCGGTGATATGCATGGCCGAAACCAGCACAATGCCGTCCTTGATGCCGCTACGGCTGAGAATCGACTCGACTTGCGGGGTGATGTGAACGTACTCGCGGTGATTCGGGGTCTTGAAGGTCAGGTACTCGGTATGCGATTTCATGACGAATCCTATTCTCGCCGATACCGAGGCAGGCGGAAACGGCAATCGCGGATTTCGCGGATTCACGCGGAGAGAAACGCGCGAAAGAACCTATTCGAATCGCAGCGCTTCGATCGGTTCCAGTCGCGAAGCCTTCAGCGCCGGCCAGAAACCGCTCGTAATACCGACCAGGCCGAGGATCGCGAAAGAAATCACCATCACCTGGACCGAGGCGTGCAGGAAGATGTCGCCCTCGTGGTTCGCCGTGTGATAGAAGGCGCTGTAAAGCGGCATCGGCGGAATCACCACTGTCAGCAGCCACGAAAAGACCATCCCAAGAACACCGCCGACAAAACTGATCCCAAGCGCTTCGAGCAGGAACTGAACCAGTATTTGGCGCTGCCGCGCACCCAATGCCTTGCGCAGGCCAATTTCGCGCGTGCGTTCCGTCACGCTCACGAGCATGATGTTCATCACCCCGACACCACCGACGCCGAGCGTCAACGACCCGATAATCCCAAGCAGAGCTTCCAGACCGATGGTGAACGCGCGAAGCATCTGGCCGCTGTCGACCGTGTCCCAGTCAGGCGTGGCCTTGGTGTCAGCGGGATTGAAGTGATGTCTACGGGCAATCACCGTACGCGCCGCCTGCAAGGCCTGGAGGTGCAGTTCCGCGCTGATTGGCTGAATGACGATCATATCCGGATACTTCGCTTGCTTGAGTTCGTTGTACAGCAGATACGGGATGAATGCTTCTTCATTGTCCGGACCTTCATACATCGAGTCCTGGATTTTGATTCCCATGACGCCGATGATCTCGAACGAGCGGCCTTGAATAAGGACGTTCTGGCCAACTGCAGGCGCTCCCTGGAACAACCGCTTCGCCGCAGCATTGCCGAGGATTACGACCGGGCGGCGCTCCGTATATTCGGCTGGTTCGATCATGCGCCCTTCGGCAACCTTGATATTGCGCATGGCCGGATACGGAGCTTCGATGCCGCGCGTCCGGATGGAAACAACCCGCGTACCCACCTTGAAACCGAAATTGCCCGTCGATTCGGCGCTCACCGCACGAATGATCGGGACCTCCTGCCGGATCGCCTCCACGTCTTCGTACTCATAGCGAACCTTGCGTCCCGCGCGCTGACCACCGGCCTGCATGCTGGTTTGCCCGGGCCAGAGCACGATAACGTTGTTTCCCATGTTGCCGACCGCCCGGGTAATCCCACCACCGAGCCCCTCACCGAAAGCCAGCAGGAGCACAACCGAAACGACGCCCCAGGCGATTCCCAGCATCGTGAGCACCGAGCGCATGCGATTTCTCAGCAGCGCGATCCAGCTTTGCTCGATCAGTTGTCTCCAATACATGCTCCACCTCCGCTCACTCGTACCGCAGACACTCGGTCGGCTCCATGTCCGCGGCCCGCTGCGCCGGATACATACCCGCATTCACCGTGATGAGCGACAGCGTGACCAACGAGCCGACAATCGCGATAGGCGAGATGATCGGCTTCGGAACGAAATCCGGCAGAGGCGCGCTCTTCAGGAGCACGCACAATCCGACGCCAACCGCGTATCCCAGCACTCCACTGATCACGGTCAGCGCCGCCGACTCGCTGAAGAACTGGTTGAGGATGTCGCGCCGGGTCGCGCCCAGCGCCTTCAGAACGCCAATCTCCCGCGTACGCTCGGTAACAGCGACGAGCATGATATTCATTACGCCAATGCCGCCGAGCGCAAGTGTTGTGACTGCGACTATCCCGAAGAAGATGGTGATGGTGTCGAAGATTCGCGCCAGAACCTTGGCGAACTCCATGGTGTCCCAGATGAAGAGCGCGTCTTTGTCCGCCGGATCGAAATGATGCATGCGCCCGAGAACGCGGCGCACCTGCATTACCGCCTCGTCGTGCTCGTCGGGATCGGCCACCTCCATCACGATGTCCGAGAGCGTGCCTCTGTTGATGATCTGTCCCTTCTCAGGCGGCGGCGGAAAATCCCGCGCCATCGCCGAGTAAGGAACGTAGATCATGTCGTTGTCAGGCCCGCTATAGTTCGAGTTCTGCTTCTTCTCCGCCAGGACGCCAATCACGACGTAGGGATATCCCGCCATCGCGACCGTGGCCCCGATGGCGTTTTGCCCCGGAAACAGTTGTCTCGCGGCATTCCACCCGAGGATCGTCACGCGCCGCATCTCCTGCTCATCTTCCTCGGTCATGTAACGACCGTCCGCCAGAATAAGCGAACGAAAGTCCTGGTACGACGGCCACACACCGGAGACCTGCCGCGCCGAGGAATTAAACTGGCTCACCTGTGGTACCGTACGCTGCAATTCGGGGCTGATAGCCTTAATCCGGTAACACTCTTTGCGAATAAGGCGTGCGTCGTCGATCGTAATCTCGATCTCGCGCCCGGCGGCGAGACCTCCGGCCTGCGAACTCGTGCGCCCGGCCCAGATGATGACCAGGTCCTTGCCCAGCGTCTCCATCCGCTTCTTCTGATCCTGCTTGAATCCAAGCCCCAACCCCACCAGCAAAATGACGGAGGCGATGCCCCAGATAATTCCGAACATCGTGAGAAAGCTGCGCATCTTGTGCGCCCGCAGCGTCGCAAACGTTCGTTTTAGGATTTCGGATAAGTTCATGGAGCCCGGCTTTTGGGTGCTCTCGGCTGCCGCAGCAACCCTGTTTTGAAGTACGAGCAAACCGGAGTTGAAGTTCCGGTGTACCATCGAAGAAGAGATCATGAGTGAGCCGACGCAGAAACACGGACTAACCCGGCGCGCCGTAGAGGCCATCGCCAAGCGCGCTCTCAAGCACGCCTTCAAAACCATCGCCGTCAACCCGCAGGAATATCTATTCAAGCTACGCGCGGCTCATGACCTTCCTGTCCAGAGCTACCAGGGAATGTTCACCCTTCCGGTCGACGTGCTCGATGATCTCGCGCGCCAGACCATTCGTGCAGGAATGAAGATGGCCGCCGCCGAGGGCGCGGGGTTCGGATTGGGGGGGATTTTTACGCTGCTTCCCGATCTCAGCATCCTCTCGGCAATTACGATGCGGACGATCCAGAAGCTCAGCCTTGTCTATGGTTTCGAATTCAATACCGACGAAGAGCAGGCGGAGTTGTGGGTCGCAGCAGCGTCAGCCGCCGGGGTCGATATCAGCCGCGAGTTGCTGGAAAAACAAGTGGTGAACCGTTTCATCCCGCAGGTCGCTCAGAAGATCGCCACGCAGGCATCCGCCGATGTCGCGGAAAAATGGGCTGGACGTCTTATCCCTCTGGCGAGTTCGGCAATCGGCGCTGGTCTGAACTACTATTTCGTCCGGGGCTGGGGACGCCGCGCCATGGCCCACTTCCGCAGCCGTCACCTGGAGACACGGGCAAAGATGGCCGAACGTGTCCAGCAGACAGCAGGCTAGTTCGCCGCGTTGAGCGCAGCTGGCGACGGCTGTTCCTTTCCGAAATCCCCTTCCCACCGCGCCACCACCACCGTCGCAAGGCAATTCCCGAGAACATTGGTGGCCGTTCGAGCCATGTCCATCAGTTGATCGATGCCGAGCAGAATGAAGATCGGCTCGGTAGGTAAACCGAACGAGCCTGCCGTTCCGAGAAGGATCACGATAGCTGCACGAGAAACCCCGGCCACACCCTTGCTCGTGAGCATCAGCGTCAGCATGAGCAGCAATTGCCGACCGAGGCTGAGGTGCACACCGGCCGCCTGCGCAACAAAAATCGAGGCTAGCGAGAGATACAAGGTACTGCCGTCAAGATTGAAGCTGTAGCCTGTGGGCATTACAAAAGCGACTGTCTGCCGAGGCACGCCCATCGCTTCCATAGCTTCCATCGCCCGCGGAAGCGCTGCCTCGGAACTGGAAGTGCCGAACGCAATCGAAAACGGCTCGGCCACAGCGGAAACAAATCGGCGCAACGGCACTTTCACCAGTACAGCGATAGGAAGAAGAACACCGAAGATGAATACCAGCAGCGCGGCATAGAGCGTCGCCAGCAACTTCGCGAGATTTCCGAGAATCCCCAGCCCGGTCGTTCCGACCGTGTAAGCGATCGCCGCACCCACTCCGAACGGTGCAAACCACATGACGATGTTCGTGAATTTAAACATCACCTCGGTCAGGCTCTCCGTAAACGCCAGCATCGGTCGGCGCCGGTCCTCGCGCACCATCGCCAGCGCAATACCAAAAATGATGCTGAAAACGACGACCTGCAGGATCTGCCCTTCGGCGATTGACTTGGCGATGTTCTCCGGGAAGATGTGCAGGATGATGTCCGACCCGGCGACTTTCTGCGCGGTAAGCGTTTCTCCCGTCGGAGCCGGAATATGCGCTCCTACACCGGCCTTGCTGATGTTGATAGCGGCCAGCCCAATGAACAGCGCGATCGTGGTGACAGCTTCAAAATAAAGGATCGCCTTGATGCCCATGCGTCCGACCTTCTTCAGGTCGGAATGCGCGGCAATCCCGCTGACCAATGTCGCGAACAGCAGCGGCGCGATGATCGTCTTGATCAGGCGCAGGAAAATCGATGCGACTACCCGCAGGCTGACAGCGACGTGCGGCCAGTCGTAACCGATAGCCGCGCCAACCGCCATCGCCACCAGGATCCAGGCCGTGAGCTTCCGCTTGTAGAATCCGTAGACGACGAACAATCCCAGGGCGATCCAACGAACGCTGAACAGCAAATGCGCTGGCAGTGCCACAAACCGGCTAACGACGGCGAGCACGGCCCAGAGGGCGAAAGCAGCGAGAGTGAGGTAGAGAGACCTGGTTTTCATCGGCTGCGCGGCAATGACGAATGATGAATTTCGAAATGACGAATGAAGTTCACCGCAGAATATCCTCCAACTCCACTCCTTTATCTGTCTTCTCGTCGCGATACTTCACGATCACCGGAGTATAGAGCGATAGCCCCCACTCCTTGGCCATGCCCTTCGTTACGGCGCGGGAGCCAGGCACCACGACTGCGTTCTCTGGGACCGTGAGCGGCTGGTCAACGGTCGCGCGATAAACTTCGTCTTTCATGATGTCGAACAGCGGCGTCGATCTGGTCAGGATCGTCCCTGCACCGAGCACCGCCCGTCGCCGAACCAGCGTGCCTTCGTAAATCCCGCAATTTCCACCAATCATCACGTCGTCCTCAATGATGACCGGTGAGGCGTTGATCGGCTCCAGCACTCCGCCGATCTGCGCCGCCGCACTCAAATGCACGCGCTTGCCAACCTGCGCACACGACCCAACCAGCGCATGCGAATCGATCAAGCTGCCTTCATCTACGTATGCCCCAACGTTGATGTACATTGGCGGCATGCAGATAACGCCCGGTGCAACATATGCTCCCGCTCGGACGCTCGAACCTCCCGGAACAACCCTCACGCGATCCGCCGGCGAGAAACGCCGGGTCGGGTACGTTCCCTTGTCCACGAACGACAGCGCCGGTCCATCGTCCATCGACTCCAGTTCACCCAGCCGAAACCCGAGCAGGATTCCCTCTTTCACCCAGACGTTCGTCACCCAGCGGTCGCCGTCTTTCTGCGCCGAGCGGATTTCGCCGCGCGTGAGGGCATCGCGGAACTGGTGAAAGGTCTGGATTGCCGAGCGCTCGTTCTTTGCCTCGGCGCCGAGGGCGTACAGGCGCTCAATCTCCTGGCGAAGCGGATGCATGGGTGAGGGCAGTATAACGTCCAGCGCGCCTTCGCGCGACTTTGCGGAGCGACCATCCGGCAGTCGAAACTTTCGATCACAGATGTCACAAACATCCCTCGTTCTGAGCGCATCTTACTTCGGATGATGGCGGTTGACTTGGAAACCCTGTTGGGCCGGACGCTGGTGCTGGTCGCTCATCCCGACGACGAGTGCATCACCTGCGGCGGCCTGCTGCAGCGCATGCGCGACCCCGTCGTGGTTTACGCCACCGACGGCGCGCCCCAGGACCCTTACTTCTGGCAGAAGTATGGCAGCCGCGAAGCTTACTCGCGGATGCGCCAGGAGGAGTGTCGCCACGCGCTGGCGCAGGTCGGCGTGCGCGAGATCGTCTTCCTCGCCAACCTGGAGCCACGACTCGTTGACCAGGAGTTGTTCCAGAACCTTGCCGCAGCCTACGAACTGCTCGCGCACGAAGCGAGACAGCTGCAGCCGCAGGCGATACTGACCATGGCATACGAAGGCGGTCATCCGGATCACGACAGTTGCAGCCTGCTCGCCCACGAACTGGGGAAGCACCTGGCAATTCCGGTCTGGGAAGCGCCTCTCTATCGCCGTAATCGAACCCAGTTGTCTGTGCAGGAATTCCTGGAGCCGAACGGATCCGAGGCCGCACATTCGCCGAATCCGGAGGAGATCGAGCGCAAACGGGCGATGTGCGCCTCGTATCCGTCGCAGGGAGACTTCCTGCAGGTCTTCCGCATCGAGCCAGAGATCTTCCGCCCGCAGAAGCAGTACGACTACTGGCGTCCACCGCACGAAGGCAAGCTGAACTACGAGTTGTGGCAGTGGTCGATGACAGGAACGCAGGTATCGGCGAAGTTCGAGGAGTTCCAGAACGCGTTAAAGGCGAATGCTACCGCGGACGGACGCGGAGATTCGCGGATCGCTTAATGATTCAGCCGAGTGCTTCGATGAACATTCTTTTCGTTTCCTATCCCATGTTGCCGGTGAGCGACGCCAGTTGCGGCGGCGCTGAACAGATGCTGTGGACTCTGGAGCGCGAGATGGCGCGTCGCGGATATCGCACCGCGGTTGCCGCCTGCGAAGGTTCGCAGGTTTCCGGCGACTTGATCGCGACGGGAGAGGCGCCGACTGCTGTCGATGAATTTGACGCGCGAGCTAAACAGCATTCGCAGTCTGTGATTCGCGCCATCGAAGAGCAGGAATTCGATGTCGTGCACGACGAAAGCGGCTTCTTCTGGCAACACGCTGGAACGCTCGATCTGCCGGTGCTCGCGACTCTGCATCTGCCGCGAACCTTCTATGACCAGAAGTTGTTTCAATCTCTTCCGGAGAACGTCTCTTTTAATTGCGTCTCCCGTTCTCAGGCTCGAACATTCGACGACTTCCCGCAGATGTTCGGTGTCGTTCCCAACGGGATCGCCCTGGAGCGCTTTCGTTTTGAGCCGAACAAGAGCGATTACGTTTTCTGGCTTGGGAGAATTTGTCCGGAGAAAGCTCCGCATCTCGCAATCGATGCTGCGGAACGCGCCGGTGTTCGGCTCGTCATGGCTGGGCAGGTGTATCCGTTCTCCTGGCATCAGGAGTACTTCGAACGCGAGGTGCGGCCGCGACTGGAACGCGCCCAGGGCCGCATACGATGGATCGAGAAGCCCAGTTTCGCGGAGAAAATGGAGTTGCTCGCGGAGGCCCGTGCGTTGCTCCTGCCAACGCTCGCTCCGGAAACCAGTTCGCTCGTCGTCATGGAGGCGATGGCATGCGGGACTCCGGTGATCGCCTTCCCCAATGGCGCGCTGCTGGAGATTGTGCGCAACAACGTCAGCGGATATCTCGTCACAGACGTTTCTCAGATGGCCCATGCGATCGGCGACCTCGATCGCTTATGGCCGGAAGACGCGCGAGCGGTTGCTGAGGAGAACTTCTCGGCGCGAACAATGGCAAATGGATACGAAGCTCTCTACGAGCGGATCATGTTGGAATTTCACGAGCAACGTCGGCTAGCGGCATAGTTGGTCCCTCCTTCTTCGACAGCGGGGGGGTTGCGGGAACTAGCAAAGACCGCCTTCTCTTCCTCGACGATCCACACGTGGTCCGGTTCGACCGGGTCGTAGATTATCGAAACGCTGTCTCCCTTCTGCAGCAATTGGCTGAAGCCGGGGAAGTTCGACTCTACTGTCGCGACCACGGAGTGCGCAGGGCTCAGCCCCGGGAGCATGTCGCTATTCGACTTATACTGGATAGGACGATAGGACAGGATCACTCGATGCTTGTAGGTGTAGTCGGAAGAGGTCTCGATTTGTTTGACGACTGCGGCGGCAAGCGGCGCGGTTTCGACGAACTTCCTTTCGCGCAGTCCCCAGGCGTGGACGACCACCGCGATTAGGGCACCGGTGACGACGATCGGTCCAATGACTTGCCACACCGTTCCCACGGCTTCGTTGTGAAAGTGGTAAAACGCTATCACCACGCCCGCGATCAGCAGGCACGGAAGAAAAACAGCAGCAAGAGCGAGAAACTCGCGTCGGTACACGCTTCGCGCAAGGCGGGCTCGCATGGCGAGTGTGACCTGGTCGGGACGAATCCTATCGCCAAATCCGGGCATACGACGGCCTCCTTAAAAAGATGCCGCTATGAATAGAGATAAATAAGCCCGGAACGGATATGAGTGTGAGGTTTATGCCATGTCTGGCAAGTGGAACTCAGTGACGAATGACACGAACGAAAGTGACGAAGGCGACCGGACATGGTCGCTCAAATTCTCTTTCCCACCGAGCCCTCGTACAGTGCCCGCATCTGCCGCATTCAGCAGATGTGGGTCTTCTCTCTACTTCGCCCCAACCGGATGCTCGTGTTCCACTTCAACCACCTCGACATGCTCTGGATTCGACGGCTCATAAATGACGGACACGAGATCTCCGGTGTGTAACTGCTCGTTGAACGCCGGCGCATCAGTGTGCAACTCGGCGGTTACTTCTCCTTCGTGCGATGGTGTGCCGGGCGCCGACGCAGGGTCGAACTTCAGTTTCAGGTAGTGCTTGTGGTCAGCGGTAACGTCGATCTCCTCAACCTCGGCCGGTGCTGCGGGCGCATTTTTCAGAAAGCGGTTCTCCCAATGGAACCACATGCGGATCCCGATCATGACCAAGACTCCCACCATGACCGCGAATACGATGGGGCGCCATTCGCTCCCCCAAGGCTCCTGGTGCCAGCGATAAACGAGCGATAGCAGGAGCGATACGGCAACGACACCCAGAAACGCGGCAGTGTGAAGCAGTATCTCCGATAAACGGCAGTCGCCGATGAGCTGTTCGCGAAGCTCGGGAGTAATTTCTTCGGGGCGGATTCGGGTGCCGAAGTCATGCATAACGGCCTCCTGAAGGTTCTGTTATCCCACCCTTCATGACCCGAATGCAGTGATATCTGGACGATGGCCGGGTGATTTGTGAACGCCAAAAAGCGACCTCGGATTCGCGCGGATAATCGCGTATCTCATTGACACTAAAGCTCCTGAGTTCTTCGTTATCCGCGGAAATCCGCGGCTGCAGTTTTCCCCTTACTTCTTGGTCCACTGATCCACCCAGTCACCGACCGTCTTCCACCAGAGCTGGGAGTTTTGCGGCTTTAGCACCCAGTGACCCTCATCCGGGAAGTAGAGCATTTTCGACGGGACGCCGAGGCGCTGGAGCGTGGTGAAGAGTTGGAAGCCTTCGCTGACGTCAAGGCGGTAGTCGAGCTGGCTGTGGACGACCAGCGTCGGCGTCTTGAAATTAGCGGCAAAGAGGTGTGGCGACCACTTGCGATAGAGTTCGCGGTTCGTCCACGGCGTGCCCTTGAACTCCCACTCGTTGAACCATAACTCTTCGGTGGTGCCCCAAGCGGACTCGGAGTTGAACATGCCGTCGTGCGAGACGATGCACTTGAAGCGCGTGGTGTGTCCGAGGATCCAGTTGGCCATGTAGCCGCCGTAGCTGGCGCCCAGGGCGCACTCGCGATTCTTGTCGATGAACGGATACGTCTTCTCGGCGTAGTCGAGGCCGAGCATCAGGTCCTGGTAGGCGCGTCCGCCCCAATCGCCATTGATGTCGTCGATGAACTTCTGCCCGTAGCCGGTCGAGCCGCGCGGATTGATCATCACGATGACGTAGCCGTCGGCGGCGAACAGGTTCGGGTTCCAGCGGAAGGACCAGTCGTCTCCCCATGCGCCTTGCGGGCCACCGTGGATGAGGAACTTCACGGGATACTTCTTCGAGGCGTCGAAGTTCGGCGGCTTTACGATAAAGCCTTGGACTTTGGCTTTCTCGGAACCGGTGAACCAGAAGGACTCTACGGGCTGCATGGAGATCCCTGACAGAACTGCATCGTTCAGGTGCGTCAGCTGTTGAGCTTGCGGGATCTCCGGACAGGGAGCCTTACCGGTGGGGCAATCCCAAGCGGAAGCTGCACTCTCCCACCTTTTCAAATCGAGGACGAAAAGCTCTGTCGGAAACGCAACCGAGTTGCGAGCGAAAACAACAATGCCCTTGTTCGGATCTGTTGTGCTCGCAAGGGGCGCGTTTGATTGAATCCCCGAAACTGCCATAGGAGAGTCGTTGGTGCCGTGCGGAACTAATGCCTGCGGAACAAGTGTCTCCCCCGAAGCCAGCTTCCGATTTAGCGGAGCTGTAATCGAAACGACATAAATCGGAGCCTCGCCCTCGTTCCCAGCTGTTACCAGCAGTGCTTTCGAATCTGCGGCCCACCCCATCGAATCGACCCAGCGATCCCAATTCTCGGTCAGGTTCGTGATCTTCCCGGTCGCCCGATCGATCAGTCTCAACCGGAACCGGTCGCTCTCGTATCCCGCCCGGAACTGCGAGCGGATGGCGAGCCATTTGCCATCGGGCGAGTACATCGGGGTCGAGTCGGAGCCCTTGTTTTCGGCGGTCAGGTTTTTGGGCTTAGCGTTGGGGTCGGTCAGCGAGAGGGTGAAGACGTCGCTGTTGGTTGAGGTGGCTTCGACCTCATCGAGGTTGCTGGTGTAGGCGATCTCCTTGCCGTCGGGCGAGAACTGGTACTGGTCCTGCCCGCCGAGTGAGAACGGTGGCACGTCGTGGTCGCCAGGAGTGAGGTCGCGTCCGGCGCAGGCGGTATTGCCGCCTTCGGCGTCGCAGTCGGCTTCAACGAGAAACAAGTGCGAGCGCTTGCCGTTGCTGTAGGCGGTCCAGTGACGGTAGAGCAGGTGGGTGAATATCTTCGCTTTGACCTTGCTCTTTTCGGCGGCCTCGTCGCGCTGCTTATTACAGGCGTCGTCCCGGCAATCGGGATAGACGGCAGAGACGAACAGGATCGACTTGCCGTCGGGGGACCAGATCGCACCGTCGGCGTCAGTCGAAATGTTCGTTACTTCATGCGGCGCGCCGACCAGCGCTCCCTGCTCGGGATCAAAGTCCTGCGTCCAGATCTGCGAATGGCCGTCGCGAACGATGGTGTATAGCACGCGTTTTGCGTCAGGCGCAAAGCGCAGCCGATCTTCCGTCTGGCTGCTGCCCTCCGCCGTCAACCGGCGCGATTCGCCTCCGGCCACGGGAACGATCCAGAGATGGGACTTTCGGGTATTCGCATCGAGGTTGACATCGACGGCGCTGAAGGTGACCCACTTGCTGTCGGGCGAGACGGTGAAGTCGCCGATACGCTTCAGCTTCATCATGTCTTCGAAGGTGAAGGGGCGCTTCGTCTGGGCCAAAAGTGGAAGAGCTAAACAAAAAAGCGTAATCGCTAAGAATATGCGGCGAATCATGGGACCTCCATGGGCGGGAAAAGTTTATAAGGACAAGAGACTTAGGGCAAAAGGAAACGTCGGCACAAACCGTGGCTGGCCGCTGGTGGCTGATAGATAGTCAGAACCTCACTACGAACTGACGCAAATCACTAACCACCGGCCACCAACTACCGGCGACCGTTTTACAATAGTTAACAGCAACTCCGCTGCTCGGTTTGCATCCAAACAACGTAAGATCCCGGGAATCTTGAGATGAAAAGAAAGCACATGTTCCGCTTTGGAAATTGGGCTTGGGCTATTGTCTGCCTGCTCAGCCTGACGCCGCTGGCCGCAGTGGCACAAAGGGGCGAAGGCCCGCTCGTCAACGAGCCACCCAAGAACGGCCTAACGCCCGATGAGGTAATCCAGAAATTCGCCGCCAAAGAAAAGGTCTTCAAGGAAGCCCGCGAACACTACACCTGGACGCAGGACTTGACCGTCGAAGATGACGGGGCCAACGGCAGCGGCGAATTCCGACAGGTCAGCGACATTCTGTTCGACGATCAGGGCAATCGCATCGAGCACGTCACTTTCGCGCCGCAAAGCACTCTCAAGAACATCACGATGTCACGCGAAGATTTCGAAGACCTGCGCCATCGGCTGCCGTTCGTGCTCACCTCCGATGAAATTCCCGAATACGACATCCGCTACCTCGGGCAGCAGCGCGAGGACGAACTCAATACCTACGTCTTCGACGTCGCGCCAAAGAAGATCGAGCCCAAGCAACGCTACTTTCAGGGGCGCATCTGGGTGGACGATACCGACTTCCAGATCGTAAAAACCTACGGCAAGAACGTGCCGGACATTCGGAAGAAGAATAATGAAAACCTATTCCCGAACTTCACGACGTACCGTGAACTGATCGACGGCAAATACTGGTTCCCCACCTACACCAGCATCGACGACACACTGCACTTCTCGACTGGCGACGTGCATATTCGTGAAATAGTGAAGTACACGAACTACAAGCGTTTCGGCTCCAACACGAAGATCACGTACGAAGGGCAGGAGGTCCAGAAGAACAAGAACGGGCAGCCAGAGCAGAACCCACAACAGCAGAATCCGCCACCGCAGAAACCGCAGCAGTAGCGACTCAGCTACTCGGCAAAGCCCTCAGCAATTGAGGGCTTTGTTGTTCCTGCAAAATGGGACTTCTAGAAATATGTCACCGCGACCATCCACCACACCGGGTTCTGATAATGCTGGCTTGAGGCGAAGCAGGCTCCTACGGACCAACCGCTTGCGGTAGTTTTATTAAGCTTCAGCAGGTCGGCGGGGAGCTTCTGCGGATCGCTGGCCGTCCACACCACTACGCCTCTCACATTTGCGATATCCCGTGCGAGATCCGTCTCGAGCCGGTCATTGCGTGCCATATCGCAGGCCAACTGGCGCAGGTTGGGTTGCCGAACGCGCGGCAACAATGGCGCTCCCGATTGCCGCCGCAGTTGTTCGAACGCTTGCGACACCGCGTTTTCCGCCTGTGTCGGCGTAAATTCCTGCAGGCGCTGCGCAAAATCCTGCGTCACATAGATGCTGTCTCCAGCGTGAATCACGCCAATCCCGATAGCGTTGAACTGTCGCCGCAGGATGTTCGCCCGATGCGGCGGCGAGTTCATCAACGCACGCTCCGCGGAATCGGCGTCGCGACTGTTGGCGACGTTCTCGCCACTCATCTCAAACCGCACCCCGGAAGCAATCACACGATGACGAACGTCAGGCTCATCAGGAAACTGGTGCGCCAGGGTTTGCTTCCGCGCCATCTCTTCGGTGTGTTTCCGGGCAATTGCCGTTAGCCTCGCGTCCAGTTCTAGCGGCGGCAACCCGGCCTGCGCGCGATCTGCGTTCACCAGTCGAAATATCTCCTGCTCCGCGGCCGAGTCGAACTGCTGCGCAGCCGCAGCTATTACACCCGCGACGAACAGAAATCCCAAGATGAAAATGCTAGAACGTTTCACGAATTTGCCCAAATCTGAGATGTCCTCACGAAAACCACAGTTGGAACATCCTAACCTGATACGGTCCGAATTAAGGAGTAGCGCGGTTTTCCGCGCTCTTCGTCGTTATTATCCCATTCATCATTTCCCTTCGCGCCCTCTGCCTCCTCCGCGTTGATCCTTATCCACGTCGCGGTACAATCTCTACCAGATGATTATGCCCCTCTATATCCTGCTCGGCGCGGCGATTGGCGCTGCACTGTCCTGGCTCTTCTTGAAAGCCCGTTCCGCTGCACTCCAAGAACGGGCCCGACTGCAGGAGCAGGAACTGGCTTCCCTGCGGTCGCAACTTGACGGGCGTGCGAAAGAACTCCAGCAGGCACAAAACGAAACAGCCACGCTACGAGCCACGCTGGAACAAGAACGCAAGGCCGCTGCCGAAAAACTTGAACTGCTCACGAAGGCTGGCGCCGAATTGAAGAACGCATTCGATTCCCTCGCCGCCAAGGCCCTGCAGAGCAACAACGAATCGTTCCTCCAACTGGCGAAAGAATCCCTAGCGCAATTTCAAAACCAGGCTTCCGGCGACCTCGAACAGCGCAAGCAAGCGGTCGAAGCCCTCGTCAGGCCGATCTCGGAATCCCTCGGCAAAGTCGACCAGCAAATCCGACTCATCGAGAAGGACCGCGCCGAAGCCTACGGTAATCTCAGCGCCCAGGTGAAGTCGCTCATCGGCACGCAGAAAGAGTTGCAGACCGAAACCGGCCGCCTCGTTCAGGCCCTGCGTGCTCCGCAGGTTCGTGGCCGCTGGGGAGAAATCCAGTTGCGTCGTGTCGTCGAAATCGCCGGCATGCTTCCCTTCTGCGATTTCGTCGAGCAGCAGAGCGTTACCACTAACGATGGACGCGTCCGTCCCGACCTTATCGTCCGCCTGCCGGGCGGCAAGCAGATCATCGTCGACTCCAAGGCTCCGCTGCAGGCCTATCTTGAGGCCCTCGAGACACCCGATGAAGACACCCGTCGCGCCAAGCTTCTGGCGCACGCCGGACAGATCAAAGACCACATGAACAAGCTGGCGGCGAAGAGCTACTGGGAGCAGTTCGAATCGACGCCCGAATTCGTCGTCATGTTCCTGCCCGGTGAGGTGTTCTTCAGCTCGGCCCTCGAACAACTACCTGCGCTCATCGAACAGGGAGTGGAACAGCGAGTAATTCCCGCTTCCCCGACAACACTGATTGCGCTACTGCGGGCGGTAGCCTATGGCTGGCGACAGGAGAAGCTTGCCGAAAACGCGCAAACCATCTCCGACCTCGGCCGTGAATTGCACGAGCGCCTCCGAACCATGGCCGCACATCTAGAAAAGCTTGGCAAGGGTCTGGATTCCGCCGTGAAGTGCTACAACGATGCCGTCGGCTCGTTCGAGAGCCGCGTCCTGGTCTCCGCCCGCAAATTCAACGAACTTGGCGCGGCCACCAAGGAAGATATCCCCGAGCTCGAACCCGTGGAACGCTCCGCCCGCGCCGTCGCCGCCGCGAACGGACAGATGTGGCTGGAAGGCAAAGAGTAACTTCTCGTGACATCGCCTGCTGAACGCCACATGTCGAAAGGTGAATTGATTCTCCGATGAAGGCTATGACTGCCGACTTGTGCCCACCCACACTCTCTCAATAGGAATCATCGGCACCAACTATCTTGCCCAACATGCAAAGCCCGCTCGGATAGGCACCCGTTCCGTAGTTACCGACAGCGTTGATGCAGGGTGAATATGAAGGGAAACTCGACAAAGCGAAAAACACCCGGTGACTTCCCTTGGGCGGAAAGCACGCCGGGTGTGTTAAAGCTATTCGATACCGAAGCTTACTTCAAAGGCTTCTCGGCCACGAGCCCCCGGTACTTCAGCATGGGCTCGATACTCGGCTTCTTGCCCCGCCAGGTCTCGTACATTTTTTCGAGGTCCTCGGTATTGCCCCTCGAAAGAACCATCTTGCGGAACCGGTCCCCGTTCGCGCGCGTGAGGCCACCGTGCTCCTCGAACCACTGGTAGCCGTCGTCAGCCAGCATTTGCGTCCAAATGTAAGCGTAGTAGCCCGCAGCGTATCCGCTGCCCCAAATGTGCGCAAAGTAACTGGAGCGGTAACGAGGCGGAGTGTAGGTGATCCAGAGGTGACTCTGTTCGAGCGCGCTCTTTTCGAAGCTGTCCGGATCCTGCAAGGCGGCATCGGCGGGAAGAGCGTGCCATTTCATGTCGAGTTCGGCTGCGGCGAGCAGTTCGGTCGTGTCGTATCCCTCGTTGAAGGTCTTCGCCTTTGCGATCTTCTCGGCGAGTTCCTTGGGCATCGGGGCGCCGGTCTTGTAATGCTTCGCGTAATGGGCGAAGACGGACGGGTACGTCGCCCAGTGCTCGTTGAATTGCGATGGGAACTCGACGAAGTCCCGCGCGGTGGAGGTTCCGGAGAGACTCGGATACTCGGCGTCTGAAAACATGCCGTGTAACGCGTGCCCGAACTCGTGGAACATCGTCCGGACGTCGTCGGACGTGAGGAGCGCAGGCTCGCCCGGCGCTGGAGGAGCGAAATTGGCGACGTTTGTGACGACCGGTTTGGTGCCCAGCAACCACGACTGCTCGACCAGGTTGTTCATCCAGGCCCCGCCCCGCTTGTTGTCGCGCTTGAAGTAATCGCAATAGAAAAGTGCAAGCGGGGTCCCGTCCGCATTCGAAACCTCGAAAACGCGAACGCCGGGAGCATAGACCGGGAGGTCCGTGCGCTCCTTGAACGTCAGGCCATATAGCTGATTCGCTGCAAAGAAGACACCGTTCTGGAGGACGTTGTTGAGCTCAAAATACGGCTTAACTTCTTCCTCGTTGAGGTCGTACTTAGCCTTTCGAACCTTCTCGGAGTAGAACTCCCAGTCCCACGGCTGCAACTGGATGCCACCGGTCTGCTTGTCGATCAGGTCTTGGATATCTTTTGCTTCCGCCGCGTCTCGCGCGGTGGCCGCCGGGACGAGGTCGTCCATGAACTTAAGCGCAGCCGCGGGCGTCTTAGCCATCTGGTCGGTCAATTTCCAGGCGGCGAAATTCGGATACCCAAGTAACTTCGCCTTCTGAGCGCGCAACTGGGCGATCTTCGCAATCGTGTCGCGCGTATCGTTGGCATCGCCGCGTTCGGTGCGTCCCCACGACCTCTCAAAGATCGCCTGCCTGGTCGAACGGTCTGTCAACTCAGCGAGAACCGGCTGCTGCGTCGTGTTCTGGAGCGAGAGGACGTACCCCTCCACCTTGCGGCCTTTCGCCGCTTCGGCGGCGGCCGTGATTTCGGCATCGCTCAACCCCGCCAGGGCAGCCTTGTCGGTCGTGACGTACGCGCCTTCTTTCGTGGCTGCGAGAAGCTTGCTGGAGAAAGTCTCGGATAAAGTCGCCAGCTCTTCGTTAATCTTCTTCAGTTCCGCCTTGTCCGATTCGCTGAGATTGGCGCCCGCGCGTACGAACTCCTTGTACTCATACTCGATCAGCCGAAGTTGTTCCGGAGTGAGCTTCAGCGACTGGCGCTCTTTGTATATGGTGGCTACGCGTTTGAACAGCTTCGCGTCGAGGTATATCGCGTCCTGATGAGCCGCGAGTTTCGGCGCTTCGATTTGCCTGACCTTGAGAAGGTCCGGATTGCTGTTCGCGCCCACAACCGCGAAAAAAGTGGTGGTCGCCCGCTGCAACAGCTGACCACTCTTCTCCATGGCGACGATCGTGTTCTCGAAAGTCGGTGCGGCGGGGTTGTTCGCGATAGCCTCGATTTGCTTGCGGTGCTCCGCCATCCCTGCCTCGATGGCGGGCTGATAATCGGAATCCTTGATCTTGTCGAACGGAGGCGCCTGGAAAGGCAGTTTACTCGGCGCGTAGAACGGATTGTTGGGGCCAAACTCCTGAGCTTGAACAGTTGTGACAGTTGTCATACCTAGAATGATGGCGGCACTGATAGCAATGATGTTCATGCCGTACAGTTTACTCGCGGTCTGAAACGCAGGTGATAGTAATCGTCGTGGACAGCCGATCCGAAATCAACCCCACGCGTCGGCCAATTGAGTGAGCTATTTGTCGATTGCACCCCAATGATACCGAGATTGCTGGCGGTAAAGCGTAATGCCGGCCAGGGCGGAGGCTGCGAGTAGCACGATTCCGCGCACTGGATCCTTCATTAACAATTTTCCACTCCCAAAGAGCGCCATATAGACCATGGCGCACCCGAGTAGCCATGCCCACAGGTCGCGGCCGATATTGTGCGTCGCGGCCACCTCGGGCAAAAGCGCTGCAACCGGTTTCCATCCGCGCACATCCGGCCGAACCTTGCGATAGAACGGGACAAGAACTTCTTTTGGCTCAGGGCGCGTAGCGTAAGTAACTGTTAGCCAAACGAGGGTGGTGACTACGGTCGTTACGAGTGCAGATTCGGCAAAGACCACCGGCGCCGATCCAGAGAAGAGTTGCGGACGCCCGACGAGTCGCATCCAGAGCGCGCTCCAGTGCAGGAGTACAGTAACGCCCAATGAGGTTGCCATCGCAGAAATTTCGCTCCAGGCATTGATGCGCCACCAGTACCAGCGTAATAGGTACACAGCCCCTGTACCGGCACCGATCTCCAGCACGAGTGTCCATCCTCCTTTGATTGATGAAAGGTTCGCAGACACAACGGCGGCAATGATAACGAGCAGAATTGTGCATAGGCGTGACACCAGGACGTAATGGTGTTCACTGGCCGATTTCCGGACGAATCGGCGGTAGAAGTCGGCGACAAGATAAGAAGCCCCCCAATTCAACTGCGTCGCCACGGTAGACATGAATGCCGCCATGAACCCCGCAATGACAATGCCGCGGAGAGCGGCTGGGACGTGGTGCGTAACCACTAACATGTACCCATCTTCGGGGTGCTCAAGGCCGGGATACAAAACAATGGCCGCAAGTGCGGTCAAGATCCAGGGCCAGGGCCGCAGGGCGTAATGCGCCACATTGAACCACAATACTGAAAGCACGCCGTGCCGTTCGTCACGCGCGCTGAAGATGCGCTGCGCAATGTAGCCTCCACCTCCAGGTTCCGCCCCGGGATACCAGAACGCCCACCACTGCAATCCGAGATTGACGAGAAGGGTAATTACCGGGAGCGTCCAGAGGGATTCGTGGGTGAACCCTTGCGTGAAGTCGGGAAAAAACGCAACCGCGTTGCCCGAATTAGGATTCGAGTGTTGCAGGTTAGACAACCGGCGAAGCAGTGGCCCCATGCCACCGACGGCGTGAATAGCGTAATACGCAACGGCAATCACGATGGACATTTTGAGCACGAACTGGAACAGGTCTGTCCACAGCACACCCCACAGTCCGCCCAGGGCTACGTACAATCCGGTGAACGGTATGAGAAAAAAGACACAAATCGCCAGTGCGCTCCATTGGCTGACACCAAGCACGATCGCAATGATGCTGACCATCGCTTTGGTGACCCAGCCAAGGATGATGCAGTTCATCAAGAGGCCGAGATAGATGGCTCGAAATCCCCGAAGGAACGCGGCTGGTTTCCCGGAGTATCGCAACTCCGCGAATTGAACATCGGTGATGAGTTCGGAGCGACGCCACATTCGCGCGAAGAGAAAGACGGTCATCATTCCAGAAAGCAGGAAGCTCCACCACAACCAATTTCCCGCGATGCCCTGCGTGTACACCAATCCAGTAACAACCAGGGGTGTGTCGGCAGCGAAAGTTGTGGCCACCATCGAGGTTCCGGCGAGCCACCAACTGACGGAGCGGCCGGAGACGAAATATTCCTCGGTGCTCTTCCCGGACTTGCGCCGAAAGTAAAGACCGAGGGTCAGGGTGATGACGAGATATGAGACGATTGCGATCCAGTCGAGGCTAGTGAGTGCCATATGAATGATTGGAATGACGCCAGCAGCGTATCTCGGCAGTTCTTACCGGGCAATCAGAAGTTCGAACTCACTCGAAGTGCCCCGTGCGCCTCCTGTGAATGCCACACCGGTGATGGTGCTCACTCGCCAAGCGAAAACTTCCGAGTAAAATCACCGGCATAACAACCACGTGACCAAGAAGGCAGAGATGAACAGTCGTGAACGCATGAATGCCGCCATGCAGCTGCGAATCCCAGATCGCGTGCCAGTTATGTGCCAACTCGCGCTCGGACATTACTTCCTGCATTCAGGCCTGGATGAGATCGACATCTGGCATTCGACCGAGGCATTCGGCCAGGCGCTGATTACGTTGCAGCAGCGGTATGGATTCGACGGCATCCTCATCAACCTTCCGGGCCGCGATCCGAACTGGAGTAAGTACATCACGAAAATCGAACAGCACGAGGGTGAGCGCTGGATCCGCTGGAAAAACGGCTGGTACACGGTCGCGCCCGAAGATGACAATCCCCACGTCTACCAGTCGGACGGAACGCGCTACTTTCCGACCTTTGCCGAGGTCGACCCCGAAAAGCTCTTCTACATGGATCCGCACGATCTCTCAGGTATCACCTATCCCTACTCGTGGGGATTTGACGACGAGCCGGCGCCTCGAGGAGATGACTTTTTCCCTCCTTGGCACTACGACACTGTCAACTACGTAGTGGAGCGCGTCGGCAATGAAATCAGCGTCCACGGCGAAGTGTTTTCACCTTTCTCGCAGCTCATCGAAATGCTCGATTACACGAACGGGTTCCTGTCGCTGGTGTACGACGCAGGAAAAGCAAAGGCGTGCCTTGATGCGCTTTCTGAAGGTACGATCGGGCTCGGACGCGGACTAGTCGCTGCCGGCGTGCATGCGATTGTCGTTTCGTCCGCATTTGCGGGCGGTGGGTTGATCTCCCGTCAACACTATAAGGAGTTCGTACTGCCCTACGAACAAAAAGTAATTGCAGGTATTAAGAAAAGTTCGGATATTCCCATCTACACGCATACCTGCGGAGCCATTGGAGACCGTCTCGATCTCATGGCCGCCACTGGAACCGACGGTATCGACACTCTCGATCCCCCGCCGCTGGGAACCGTCGAATTGGCTGATGCGAAGCGCATCACGGCAGGCAAACAGTTCCTCAAAGGCAATCTCGATCCCGTCAACACCGTTCTACTTGGTACTCCCGAACAGACCTTTGCAGCAGCACGCGAACGAATCCTCACCGCAGGCCCGGGCGGAGGTTACATCCTCAGCACGGCATGTTCGGTCCCCCCCTCAGCGCCCCCGGCAAATATTCAAAAGCTGCGCGAGGCCGCCGAGGAGTTTGGTCGTTATCCCATCCCTTCTCGAGATGATCGACGTTAAACGATCAATGCTCTAGCTCCATCTCCTATTCACATCAGAGCAACCACCGGCATCTTTCCGGAAGGATACGTCAGCACTCGTACACCTCGGCCCGCCCGAAATCGGACCGTAGACACCGATGCGAAAGCGCATAAGAACATGGCAACTCCAGTTTCTTGCCTCGGTTCGCGCTGGCCTATGTAGTAACGGGAGATCAAAGCCTGATCATCCGTGTGTCTGTTTAAACGCCGGGCAGTTGCTCGAGACCAAACTCCCGGCCACGCTCCTCAACCACCGCACGCAGCCTCTCTTCGAGCTCGGTCGGTAGCTGTCGCCGTTGATACGACGCCAGCAATTCGGCAACACGAATGCGAGCGCGGCGGAAGGTATCGCCCGGTTCCTCTTGGGTACCGGAACTCCGATCGATGACACTCGACGGAAAATGCTGTTCACTGCGGAACAGCCGGCGCGTTTCTGGAAGGCTCAGGTAATCCCCGGATATAGCCGCAGCCGCTGCCATTGCAGTCGCGAGCGTTTCAGTGCGCACCGCGATGCCTTCCAGCAGGCGCTGCGCCGAGGCGATCGCCTCGGCATCAATCACCAGTTTTTCGACCGAATGGCACGCAAGGAAGTCCAGCATGCCCGCCCCAGAAATCATATTGACGCCGGCGAGTGCGCCGAGCATGGCCGAGATTCCGCTCTCCATGCCCGCTTGTGCGTCGACCAGCTTCGAATCGCTGGCGACCAGATACGTATGAGTTGGCAAACCGAGATGCTTGCCAACTTGCGCACAGGCGAGGTCGATCATGGCGGTCTCGATCGCGCCCATGGGAGTGGTCGCGGAGCACATGTCGAAGATGGCCGCGGCGCCACCCCACACGATCGGTGCACCCGCAGCCGCAAGCTGATGGATCACGATGCCGCTGATGCTCTCGGCCGCGTGCTGCACCACCGCTCCTGCCAGCGTGACCGGAGCGGCCACACCTGCCAGGGGCATGGAAACGACTTCTGTCGGAACGCCCGCTCGCGCCAGCTCCACAAGGTTCTCCGCCCCGAACTCCGACCAGTTCAGAGGCGGTGATGGACAGACGTCAAACACTGCCCTGGGCTTTGCCGCGAGCGCTGCTCGCCCTCCTGCATCGACCGCCAGAAGATCGATCATCGGCTGCACGCCTTTGGCGCTGAAGGCGCCGGTCACCACCGGCTTGTCCGAATACCAGAGCACCAGGAACAGGCGGTACAAGTCCCCGAGTTGTTGCGGCACATCGCCACAAACGACCGCGGTGGACTGCGCCGCGTACTGCGGCAGCATCTCCGTGATTTGCACGAGGCGAACGAGGTCTGCGGCTTGCGCGGGTCGTGCCTGTAACGTATCGGGGTCGAGGACATTGAGGCACGATGAGCCGGGATCGAAATGCACATCATCGCCGCCGTAATGAACGGCAGCGCGACCGCTTCGGTCATACAGATGAAATTCGCGCGGCGCCGACGCCAGCGCTTTCTGTGCCAGGCTGGTGGGGATGTGCGCGCGTCCCTCGGCGATGCGGGCTCCGGCAGAGCGCAGCATTTCTATCACTTCGGGCGTCTGCACTCTTACGCCAACCTCGTCGATCAGTTGAAATGCTTCTTCCAGGATGCGCCGGACGAGATCGCGATCGAGCAATTCCAGTTTCGGTCTCACGGTCGATCCTTTTTCATCAGGTTGCGCGCCAGTGCGACCGCGCTCATCGCGTCTTTGCCATAGCCATCAGCTCCGATCTCCGTCGCCCACTTCTGCGACACGGGTGCGCCACCGACGATCACCTTGACCGCCGGCCGCAGCCCCTCGCGATCGAAACGCTGCACAACGTCGCGCTGCAGATTCATCGTCGTGGTGAGCAGCGCCGAAACGCCGACGATATCGGCCTTCAGTTCGCGCGCTTTGGCCGCAAATACCTCTGGCGAAACGCCAACGCCAAGGTCGTGCACTTCAAAACCGCTGGCCCCCAGAAGGATGCCGACCAATCCTTTTCCAATCTCATGGATGTCGCCCCTTACAGTGCCCAAAATGACCCGGCCATGAACCTCGCGCCGATCGCCCCGTTTCCTCATCTCGGGCTCGAGCACGGCAACGGCGGCCTTCATCGCCTCACTAGATGCGAGCACGTCAGGCAGGAACATCTCCCGGCAGCCAAAACGTTCGCCGACGTAGTCCATCGCCGGCACACAGGCCGTGTTGAGCGCCAGCATCGGCTCCACGCCGTCCGCCAGCGCCCTCTGCGCCGCTACCTTCGCCATAGAAGGCATGCCGTCAATAATCGCTTGCCGCAATTGCTGGAAAATATCGTCCACCTGCAGGTCTCCTCATCTCGCGCCGACGCGGCGGAAATACTGAGAACAAATAAATGACTGTACTTGAAGACTACGAAGAACGCTGTGACAATGATCGCGTGGTTTCCCTGAACGAAAACGACCCACGATTGTGGCCAGCAACGAAGCCACTTCCTATCTGTCTGCGGAACCACGTTCTCCGCAAGCACCGAAAGTTACAAGCTGCCCTGTTCTAAAGCGCCGACCTCCGATCTCTCGGCTGGGGCCGCCGGAGCGATCAGGAGCACCGAGTCGAGGTGGCCGGCAGATGCCCGCTCAGCCACTCTACCGATTGCAAGGTCCCGGCGTGGCAAACTCGCCGAGGAAGAGCATTGCAAAAGACTAAACCGCGATAACGACTACCGGCTCCGTAGCAATAGTGTTGGGGGTGTAGAGAGCAGGGAGCAAGCAACGTGGCTTCGCGGGTCCCGGCTCGCAGCCCATTGCGGCCGATCGTGAACACCGTCGCGGCAATGATCCGTACGTGGACGGCGAGGGCCACCCCGTCATTGATCGGAAAAATATTACCGCCGAAGTGCGACTGCAATGGTTCGACCAGCACTGGCGGCATTCAAGCTGAATCCCTTACCAGGTTGTCGTTCTCTTCTCTGCGCATCGGAGTCGATAACGCACAACGGACCGCTAACGCTGTGACGCGAAAACGATCGGCACGCGGTCGCGCCTATCACACGCGCCAAAAGCTCAATCTGGTGCTTCTGAATGGCAAAACAGCTGGCGGATGGCGCCATAATCATCGGCGCTATTTTTGTGCAAACATTACATATGCTGGGCCGAAGTATTTGAGCTTGTCGAAGCGCAATGCCAAGCTCTTAAAAGCCTTCGATACCGGGTTGACGGTCGGCCACACTTCGTCAGACAATTCATTTCCATTCGCTCCAAGATCCACCATTCGCTGAGGATTCGCGTAGGACGGTAGCGCTGCGTATCCCTTCACGTTCTTGAAGCCTGTCTCCGAAAGCATTTTGCAGTATCCCCTATAGGAATAAATGTAGGTACGATAAGGCTGCCCGGTTTTTTTCATCGTCACTGCATTCGCCAGAGGCCTCGGCAAAACCGCTACCCACCTTAACAATATGTGAGGATCGGAGGATCCCAAGAGCAGGGAGTAGTTTGTCCGATTCTCAATTCCCAAATACAGGGTGCCTCCGGGTTTGAGCAGATCGTAAGCTTTCTTGAGGTAATGCAACTGTGCATCACGGGGATTATCCTGTGGTCTGCTGAACGGCATCCATTCCAGCACTCCATTGAGCACAATCAGATCAAAGATCGCGCCCCGAAATGGGAGCGAATCCGCGCCGGCACGAAGGAGGTGAACGTTCGAAAATCCCTTTTGCTGAAAACGAATGCGCATGAACTGTACGCGTTCTTCCACCTGCTCTGCGGAATACACTTGGGCACCGCGTCCAGCTAACGCTTCGGTGGCGGTGCCGAGCCCGGCCCCGAGATCAAGCACTTTATGCTCGGGCCCTAAATCCAGCTTTTCGTGCCAACGAGCGCGAGATGTATCAGCAATAAACTTGTACCTGTTTCGCACGGCAGCGTCTGGGTAGTTTAGAAGCACTTCGTGCCAATCGCGCGATTCCATCTGTTTCAGAATGTTGCGCATGACGTCCTGTGGCAACCCTGACTCGCCCCAATATGGTGCGTCTTCTACGAAATATGGAATCCCGTTGACCTTCCTCCATTTCGATCCACACTTATTGCAGGAAAGATCCGAATCGATGTCCAGCAGTTGAACTCCACATTGAGGGCAACTGTAATAGATCGATGCGTCAACTTGATTCATAGGCACCATGGTTCACCAAAGCTGAAATTGATTTCTATTGGTTACGGCAAATTCAGTGAGCCTCTCCCAATCTCTAAGTTGGTGAGGCCAGAACACTTCGTCCAGTCTTACTTTGTTACAGCGGAAGAGAAGGTACTGAAGAAAACAAGAATAGCGGTCAAGGTGAGATAATCCGCGTGCCGCAATGTATTCCGATACAATCGCTCGGCTCAGTTCACTGAACCAGTTTTCCCGAAAGAATGTGTCTTGGAGAGACAAGAAAGAGACATCTTTCCAGTGCGCTCCCTGGTTTCTCGGTTGCAAGAAACGTACCGAGCGCAAGAACGAAAAGACATCCATAAGAAAGGGATATCCTCTACCCAGCCATTCCCAATCCAGTACGGTCCAGCGATTCTTAGCCGGATCAAAGAAGACGTGTTCCACAGTAAAATCTCCATGTTGCACATCTTCGTCCACTTTCGGAGACATCAGTATTGGGAGCTGAAGGTAGTTTTCAAGATAGCGGTGATCACAGCGGAAGTCGATGCTAGCGGGATCCAGCGAAATCTCTTTCTGAATACGACGAAGCAGCCGAACGCCTTTCGCCAGCACCTGTCCTGCCAATTCAGAATTTCTGCTCATTTCTCGACTACTGCATAGCTGAGCAATGGACTGTCCGTCAGCCGCACTCAGAACGATTGCCGTTGATTCGCTGCTACATTCTGAAAACAGAACCGTTGGTGCGAACCTGGAATCCATTGGCATCCTGCTAGAAACAGAATCCGCCAAGGATAACGCACGATACTCTCTCTTCGACAAAGCGAAGCGCGGATATCTTCTATTCGCAAATTTAGCTACTGCCCGGAGTTTCGATTTCGCAGAAGAATCGTAAACAAACAAGAACTGACGACCATTGTAGTGCTGCGAAACAGAAACAACGGTGGCCTCCTTCGCCGAAAGATTCACCAATTCCGTGGCCAGCTGTGCCATGCTGCCCTGATTGACAGCGTTCACCTCTTTTTGGGCGATCAAAACCAACCCGAACCTTGGATTGAGGCAGCCCGCGACCCGGTAAAACATTGCTTTGAAAGCCCACTTAACACGCGCAAAGACGGAATCGGGTCGAGGACATAGTATGGAAAGAGCTGGCCCTGCTCCGGCGCAGAGCGAAATGATTCGCTCCGGCTTATCTACGTCGGGATCGCAATAATAAGCGGCGCTTGCAAAACCAAGATCGCGAACTTTGCTTCGAGCGTACCGCCGGAGCCGCAATTTACTCCATCCCGCAGCCAGGCATACCACCATTTTGCCGACATCTGATTGGAAAATAGGAATGACCTGGTCAATTGCTAAATCAAACTCCGAAACACCGGCGATCCCATCAATTACTGCAAAAGAAAACTTGTCGGAAACGGGAGGACGAACCGGCAGGGACATAAGCTCACAGCCAAGGACCGCATTTTCCTCACCAATGGAAGTTACCGGCATTCCGCTGCGGGCTCGAAGTGCCCGGATCACGTCCGCCGGGCATTTGCCAGCAACGAGCACCCTCTGTCCCTGAAGGTTCGGCAGGAAGTTCAACCACTGGGATTGGGCCGGATCCTCAACTGCAGCCTCGAGATGTACATCAGTTGCCATACTAGTGCGCGTTCGCAGGATGATCCCAGGTCACGGCTGAAGTACTCGTTCCCCACCAGCTTTCAATTTCCCCCGAACCCTATAAACTGCCGCCCGCATCAATTCGACTCCCATCTTTCGTTCTTTCGAATCCAGCACGCACATCGCCAAAATAACGAAGGCCCCCAACAAGAGACATTTGGCCACCACCGAAAATATCAGGGAGAACCGAATCAAAGTACTGAGATAGTAGGTGGCAAATGAAATGCCTAATAAGAGAAAATTCCGCTTGTATTCGTACGGAACATAGTAGAGCCTCTGCGCCACAATAAATGCCAAAAGCAAGCTGAATCCGTACGATCCGGCCGTAGCAATGGCAGCCCCCATCATTCCAAACCGGGGTATAAGCCACCAGTTAAGAGCTAGATTCGATGCTGCCGACAAACTGTAAATTAGCGCCATCTGTTCTGTGGTCCGCTGCACTAGAACACCGCTGGCTACCACAATTCGCATGTTCGCGAAAATATAGCTGAGCACAATAAGTGGCACAACAGTATCGGCCCCGAAATACGATTTCGGAGCAATTACTGAGAGAATGTCCTTAGCCAACACCGATACGCCCAATCCAACCAGCAGAGAAACCAGCAACTGGTATGTTTGTATGCGCGCCTGAATGCGCTTCCCGTCTTCTCTCTTTGCGATCTCAAACTGTTGCCACTGCCATGCGAAGCTGAACGGGCCTGTAACTAGAACGCTGACAATACCGGCAAGCTTATATCCAAGTGAATAAACACCAACCTCATTGAGATCTGTGTAGTGCCGAAGGAAGAAGCGGTCGGAGTAAACCAATACGAAAGAGCCAAGACTCTGCACAATCAAGGGTGCGCCATATTTCAACATTTCCTTCAATTTGGCCGGAACAACCCTTCTCGGCATCTTTGCCAAAGTCCAGCCAAACAACGGTATCCCAAAGATCGCCGCAGTCACCATGTTGGCGTACACGGCACCCCGCAGTCCCAATTTCAGGATTACTAGTGCTGTGATGAGGGAAAGAATGGAAACGAAAGTCTTCATCACCCCTAGACCGGCGAAAAGTACAGTCTTCTCTTGAACTCGCCAGTAAGCTTGCGGCACATCCGCCAAGCTCGAAAAGAACAAGGTAAACGCGGTAATCCGGATGAAAACCACATACTGCGCCCCACCGAAAACGAAATACGCTAAGGGCTTGGCCGCCAGAATCATGCAGACAGAAAGTGCTCCCGAAATCGCGCAGTAGTAGAGAAGAGCACTGGAAATTACCTCTCTCTTGTCCTGCTGACTTTCATACGCTGAATAAAACTTGAAAACGGCGGAATAGATGCCCATCGAGGCAAAAATGCCGGTGAGAAACATTAACAAGTCCAGGAGTTCGAGCACTCCGTAGTCGCTCGGCGCAAGGCAGCGGGTGTAGATGGGAATCATCAGGAATCCCACCATTTTCGATAGGACTACGCTGACGCCATAAATGCCCGAGTGCTTCAGTAATCGGCGTAACTCTTCAATCATGTATTTTTGCTCGAACCCGTAACCCGGATTTCCCACGATACATCAGAGGAGACGTATTGCCTGCATTACTTCGTCGTGAATCTGTTTTACTTTCCTTCGTCGATTACTACCACGTGCAAGATACCCAAGCAACCTATCGGTGTACTCTCTAACGATCAACTCTACCTCGATTTCTTCGTGCGCGGCTACAGGTGGGGGCACACGGGCGCAGTGACTTCCGTAACCCAATTCCCACCCAGCGGTAACGGTTCGCTTGTGACGCTTTATGCGATGAAATGACGCGACAGCCATCCGGTCGGCAATCTTGCCTCCGAACCGGAGGCACGTGACCGCATTCAAGTAAGCTGTACGAGGTTTGAATTCTTTGAACTACGCCGACTTGCAGCAATCCGAATTCAGCGAAATTGCGCCCGTTGAGCGGCAGATACTCGAGTTCGCGTTGCTCAAGGAGTTTGCCCAGTGCCGTTGCGAGATGGCTACTTCGCCCCGGCGGCTAGGTGCTCCCGGTTGACACAGAATTGCCGCGCGCGAAGCCACGATCGCGGTATCTTCCACGAATGTGGAATCAGGGTAGTCGGGGAACTGCGACTCTAGCAACTGGCCGTTCTAGCGATAGTCGCCGTCAGAATCTGTGGCTGCGGCCACCTTACCTTTACTGCCTCCATCAGCAGACCCGTACACCCCGACGGTACCATTCCCAGTGCAAGCTTTTGCACATCTCCCTTTGCAAGCCGGCGTTAAGCAGCTCAAACCCCATCTAAGTCATTGAAAAACAATGGTAATCATTCGTTTGCTTATGGCGAGCAACATGCACTAGCTCAGGGCGGCGGTTTCAACTGTCGAGGGGGAAGGATTTCGCGAATGAAGAAGCTCTTGGTGGTTTTGTTGTTAATATGTGCTGCAAGCTGGGCCTTTGCTGATACGGCTCAGATTACGACCGTTTCTGCACCTTATGGGCAGGCCGGTCCATACAAGTTCAACGTCCAGCAGTCTAATCCGGCGTATCCCTCAGGGAATCAGTGGCTCGTTTGCTGGTCTGACCAGAACGAGATCTCCATCGGCGAGAGTTGGACGGCGAACGTTTACACAATTGCCGATGTGCCAGTGGCTGGTCCCTTCAACCAGACTACGCAGTCGTACACCGAGATTGCTTGGCTGGCTTGGCAATTGGTGCAGCATCCGGGCGATATCGACTTGCAGGTAGCAATTTGGCAGGTCGCGGGACTGACCGGCACTACCTTCCAGGGTCAGTTCAATCAGGCGGATGTTGATCAGGACATTGCTGACGCACTCGCAGCGATTGAAGGTGGTTACAACGCCTCCAATGCCCTGTTCTATCTGCCGGTCAACTCAGATGGGCAGTTTATTACTGATGGACCTCAGCCTCTAGTTGGCTTCGTTCCTGAACCGGGTAGCCTGTTCCTTCTTGGAACTGGTATCCTCGGCGCAGCGGGCGCGATTCGCCGTCGCTTTCTGATCTGACGAAATGTTCCTACTAGCTCAGGCCGCCCTCGCGGGCGGCTTTTTCATGTCAAATTGATCAAGCGTTGCGGCGACATAGTCCAATAACTCACAGGCACAGACGGTCCCTCGATCGCGAGAGCCCCTGCGTATCCGTTTGGAAATCGGAACGAAAGCAAAGAAACACCGCCGAACACCGACTCAGCGTCGTGGCAACCTATAGTTAAGGCGGCCAAGTCGGACGAGAGTCCAGTTCCCTTGCACTTCGCGTAGGCTTCCTTTTTTGTCCATCCCCGAAAGAATGCCGCTGTTCGTTCTGTCTGCCCGCGCTGGTTGAGATAGTGCAGCTCTTCCTGTCCAAACACCTGTCTGGCAGTATCGTCATCGCACAGCTCGGGATCAGAGCGTTCCAGGTCAATTCCAACGGCTGTGCCGCGGGCAATAATGCAGGCTGCGCTCCGCTGCGAATGGCTCAGGTTGAATTGGAGATCAGTTGCGTGAATGAGCTGATCGAGGCACGGCTTTCCACCCGTCGAGACGGAAAACCGCACTGCCGAAGCTGGGATTGGCAGACACGATCCGAGCACCCGCCGCAGGAAGATGTGCGATCCAATATAGGTTAATTTTGAGTCTTCCGTCTTGAATCGATCAGCGCGGTTCTGTTCTGCTTCGGAAAGAACTTGGGAACCGTCCGCGAAATCACTTACCTCCGAGAAATTGCAGAACCAGACGTGAGCCTCGTCCTGCCGAACCTCGAGGTCCGCCGGCGCTGCCTGCCAAATGGGTTTCATGCGTAGGTCACGTCGGTCGTACGCCGTTTTCTTGACGTGGAATCCGAAGCAGCATCCAACGCCGTCTTGAGGTGCTCTGCAAGCAGATCGATATTCGGCGGCTTTAAGAGCGTAACGTGGTCCCCGGGAATCTCCCTGCAGTCGCAACGGCCCTCTGTCAGGTCTTTCCATTCCCACGCAAGATCCCAATACTTGCCGACTGGCCGTTCTGCTGCCTGGAAGAACAGCAACGGCCCATCATACGGCTTGAGAACGTGATCAACGATCGACAGGTGCAGAATTCGATTGCCCTCCTCGCCCCCTGACGATTCCGACCGCGCTTCATTTTCATATGCGCTCTGCCACTTGTTCCTGGTCAGCCGCTTCGAAAATTCCTGAAAACGTTCCCGCAGGTATGCCGGCCATTTCGATGGGCTTCTGCGCACCAATCGCGACAAGTGGAATGTCTCGCGCTGAATCCGTGCAACCACCTCTCCCACTTTCGAAAAGCTCTTCCTACTCGACGGGGTTGCGGCATCCACGAGCACGAGCAGTCCGACGTCGGCCCCCTGCGCTCGTAATTGCTGCGCGGTTTCGTAAGCGAGCAGTCCCTCGTAACACCAGCCTGCCAGATGATAGGGTCCGGTCGGGTGATTTTTCAGAATCCGTCCTGCCAGGACCGCCGCCACTGCTTCAAGTCGGAACGGTGGTTTCAACGCTGCCCATTCCTCCGGTTCAAGAGACACCGAAATGAGCGCACGATCGGGTTGCAGCCATTTCGCAATCGGCCGCAGGAAGGTCCCCCCACCGACCCACAATAGAGGTGGCTGTGAAGCACCGCCCGGTTTTGCGAGCGCCGACTGATTCCGAACAAGGGGCGCGAGTTCTTCAATGGTCGAATATTGGAAAATTGACGCGATCGGCAGCTTGACACCGAACATTCGCTCGATCCGAGCCAAAAGCTTGGTAGCCAAAAGTGAGTGACCGCCTAATTCGAAAAAGTCCTGGTCGACCCCTATGGGAGCAATCCCCAGCACATTCTCCCAAATTGGCTTAAGCTTCGCCTCGACGGCATCGTGCGGAGCAGCAATTGCGTCTTTGACGAGTTGTCCGCTCGGCTCCGGAAGAGCAGCTTTGTCGATTTTTCCATTCTTCGAAATCGGCAGTTCGGACAGAAAAACGTACTGCGCCGGGATCATGTAGTCCGGCAAACTCTCTCGCAGGTACTCGCGCAGCTTTGGACCGGTTACCTCACGCCCATTCTTTGCAACCACGTACGCAACCAGTCGCTTATTAGCACCTTCACCGATTACGACTACCGCGACGGAGTTGACACCTTCATTGCCGGCGATTGCCGTTTCGATCTCTCCCAACTCGATCCGGAATCCCCGGATTTTCACCTGGTCGTCGCTGCGTCCAAGGAATTCGATCGTACCGTCATTCAGCCATCGGCAAATGTCTCCGGTGCGGTAAAGCCTGCGCGTTCGCCCACCCAGGTTTACGGAAACGAACTTCTGTGCCGTCAGTTCAGGACGATTCACGTATCCGATCGCAAGGCCATCGCCCCCCAAATAGAGTTCTCCGGGAACTCCGATCGGGACCATCTCCATTCTCCCATTCAGAATGAGTGCGTCGGTGTTTGCGATAGGTTTCCCAATCGGAATACTGGATCGCGTCTTAAGGGTTTCCGCACTGATCCGGTGGCAGCAGGAGAAGGTCGTGTTTTCCGTTGGCCCATATCCGTTGATCAATTGCGTCTGTTTCAGCGTCTTGAAAGCCTTGCGGACATGCGGCACAGACAGGGCTTCTCCACCGGCAAGAAGTTGACGCACGGGAGCCAGAGCTTCCAGTGATTCATCGATGATGATGTTAAATAGTGACGAGGTAAGCCATAAAGTGGACACACCGTGCGCCTTGACGGTTGCTCCGACCTGCTCGGCATCTATGCGCGACCCCGAGAACAGAACGCAGGTGCCTCCGTGCAGTAACGCGGCCCATATCTCCAGCGTCGAAGCGTCAAATGAAAGCGGTGCCAGTTGCAGCGTCGTTTCCGACGGCCCGAATTGCGCATACTCCTGATCAAATACGAGTCGAACAATTCCCCGGTGTGGAACCTCCACCCCTTTCGGCTGCCCCGTCGATCCCGAAGTGTAGATGACGTATGCGGCTTCATCGGGACCAACCCGAATATCGAGCGCCTCCTTGGAATTGCTCTCCGTCTCGTCAGCGCGAACGATTCGTCGATCCGCTGGAACCCGATCGATCATGTCCGGCGTGGTGAGCACCGCCGCGAGTTCGCAATCGCGCGAAATAAACTCGATTCGCTGCCTTGGGTAGTCCTTGTCGAGGGGCACGTAGGCAGCACCCAACTTCAGGACTGACAGCATGGATGCGATTGTCTCGAACGATCGGCGCATCAGAAGTCCAACGCGCTTTCCCGGACCGATTCCCACGGCATGAAGCGCCCTGGCGAGTTGGTTGGCGCGTTCATCCAATTCCCTGTAACAGTACTGCCGGTCACCCGCGACGATAGCTATCGAATCAGGAGAGCGCTCCACGACCGCCTCGAAAATCTCGTGAACCGCCTTATCCGGATACGGACGAGAGTTCTGCCCCCAGCGCAGCAACTGCTCACGCTCTACCGTAGATATCATTTCGAGCTGCGAAACTCTCACGTCCGGAGAAGCCATTGCGGCACGTACGAAATTTTCAAAATGCTCCGCAAAGCGAACCACGGTTTCGTGCTCAAACAAGTCAGTATTGACGTTGTAGACAATCCGCAGCCGAGGCTTGAACTCAACGGAGATGCTCATATCGAATTTCGCCAGGCGCTCGTCGATGTCCTCCTGCACAACCGACAGTGCCCCGAAATCCGTGTTCTCATCCGGTGTGTTCTGAACTGCAAGAATCACCTGGAATACCGGCGTATGACTCAAACTGCGTTCTGGTTGCAGAGCCTGCACCAGCTTCTCAAATGGCAGATCCTGGTTCTGGTACGCCTCAAGCGTCTTTTCGCGAATCCGATTCAGAACCTCCCGAAAAGTGGGATCATCCGAGAAATCGCAGCGCAATGCCAGCGTATTCACAAAGAACCCAATCAGCGGCTCGAGATCTACCCTCGTCCGATTCGCGATTGGCGCGCCCACCACAATATCGGTTTGTCCCGTCCTGCGATGGAGCACTGTTTCGAGCCCAGCAAGCAAGGTCATGAACAGCGTGACACGCTCCTTGCGGTTGAAGCGGTTTAGTTCCGCTTCGAATTCCGCGCTCATCGGAACTATGTACCGTTCACCACCATACGTTTGCCGGGCGCCGCGCGGACGATCGGTAAGCATCAGCGGATTATTGGGTGCGCCTTTCAGCTGACGAGTCCAGAAGTCGAGCTGCTGTTCGAAGACTTTGCCACTCAGAAATTCCCGTTGCCATGCAGCGAAATCCGCATACTGAACCGGAAGTCGCGGAAGATTCGGCTCCAAGCCACGAACATAAGCGCGGTAGGCGGCACTAAGCTCCTGCTGAAGGATTGGCATCGACCACCCGTCAGCCGCAATGTGGTGCACAACAATCAGCATGTAGTGCGTGTCCGGACGCACCCGATAGAGTGCGGCACGAATCATCGCATCGTTCGCCAGGTCGAAAGGCCGGAGTATTTCTCGCCGGGCGGCATCGTGCAGTTCCGAGTGCGAGAGGTTTGCGGCATCGACGATTGGGAACTCATACCTTTCTACCGGCAGAACCATCTGAACCGGCGCGCCATCCCGCGACCGGAAGACCGTGCGCAGACTCTCATGCCTGTCCAGCACAAACTCAAAGGACTTCCGGAGAGCGTCTTCATCTATATCACCGGTTAGTTTCAGCCAGACGGGAATGTTATACGTCGCGTTATCCGGTTCAAGTTGGTGCAGGAACCAAAGCCGTTCCTGGGCAAACGACAACTTTGACGCTTCACCGGGCGACCGTTTCTGTCGTGGTATCCCCCGTTCCGCCGGACCGTTTTCTTCCACAGCCTGCGGAGTCGTCTTGACTGATGCCTGTCTTGCCCCAACCCCGACACACTCCAACTCCTCTATCTTCATCGCCGGATTCTTCACCGCACCGCTCAGAATCGTCCGGAAATCGCTCAGGATGCGTTCCGCTGATTCACGCCGGAAGAGGTCCTGGTTGTAGTGAAGCAAGAATCTCATTCCGCTCTTGCCTGGCCGGATATCGAAGTGCAAGTCGTATTGCGAATATCCGGATTCGAACTCGAACGGTTCCGCTGCGATCCCCTCAATCCTCAACTCCGCCGAAGGATGATTGCGGTATTCGAACATGATCTGAAACAGCGGGGAATGCGCAAGACTTCTTTCCGGAGCCATTCCTTCGACCAGTTTTTCGAATGGAAAATCCTGATGATCGAGCGCTCTCAGCGTGGTCGTACGGACATTCGTCACCAGTTCCTTGAAATTGCAACCGGTCTCGACCCCGGTACGAAGTACCACCAGATTAACGAAAAGCCCGACCATTTCTTCTGATTCGGCAGTGAGTCGTCCCGAGGTTGGCGTCCCCACAACGCATTCGTTGGAATCGCAATATCGTGACGTGAGGGCGCTGAATGCAGCCAGCAGCACCATGAATGGCGTGGCGCCAAGTTCGTTTGCTATGACCGACACCTTCGCCGAGGTCTCAGAATCCAGCACCAACCCGACATTTCCACCACGATAACTCTGTCGCGAAGGCCGATTGAAGTCCGTCGGAAAACGGTGAACCGACGGGATGCCCCGCAGTTCCTGTTTCCACCATTCCAGCATCTCGTCGAAGTGCTCGGAGCCACGCGTCACCTGCCAGGAGGCATAATCGGGGTAGTCAAGCCCCGGCAACTCTTTGGTGATTCCCCGGTAGGCTTCGGCAAGGTCGTTCAGGAATGGCGCTTGTGATGTCGCATCAAACGCGATGTGATGTGTGACGCACAGCAGAACGTGATCCTCGGGTCCAAGCTTCGATAATCCAGCCCGCAACATCAGGTCTGAAGCGAGAGCAAAGGGCTTGCGCACTTCTCCCCGAGCCCAATCGACTGCGGCCGCAATCCGATGCTCTTCACTGTGCCGCTGAAGGTCCACGATCGAAATCGCGACCGGGCGGAAGTTCCCGATCGTCTGCACCGGAACCCCATCGCGCAATTTGTAATTCGTTCGCAAGCTCTCATGACGATCCACTACCGCCGTTAGGCTTTGCTGTATCCGGAATACGTCCAGCGGCCCCCTGAGCCGAATTGCAAATGCACGGTTGTAGACAGGACTGTCACCCGCATATTGAGACGCAAACCACATCCGCCGTTGCGGGAACGAAAGTGGGATGTCTCCCGAACGGTCAACCCTCACCATGGTCGGAAGATGCGAATTCGACTGGTGCTCTCCAAGCCATTCCGACAACGCACAGATCGTCGGAAGCTCAAACAGGCGCGGCATGGAAACTTCGACTCCGAATCGCCGCCGAATTCGCCCGATTAACTGCGCGGCCAGAATCGAATCGCCACCGACCTCAAAGAAATTCTCATTAACGGAAGATTGCTTTCTTCCGAGCACATCACTCCACAACTCTGCTAATGCCGCCTCAGTCTCATTGCGGGGAGCAACGAATTCAGCCGATCCCCGATCCACCGCCTGATTATCCAGTCCTAGTACGCCCGCCAGCCCAATCCGCTGCGGTTTCCCTGTAGCGCCTGTCGGAAGCTTGTCCAGAAAAACAATACGCCGCGGCACCTTGAAATCTGCGGTCAGTCCAGCCAGGTATTCGCGTATCTCCAACTCCGTTACGCTCTCGCCCGGCTTCAAAACCACAGCCGCACCAACGTCCTCGCCGAGCTTTTCATCAGGAATAGCAAACGCGAGCGCCTGCGCAACCGCCGGATGAGATAACAGCAAATCATCGATCTCTCGGGGCGATATCTTCTCTCCGCCCCGATTGATCAGTTCCTTGATCCGGCCGGTCAGAAACAGATACCCATCCGAATCCATATAGCCCTGATCGCCCGTCCGAAACCATCCATCGACGAATGATTTCCGATTCGCCTCGGGATTGCCCTCGTACCCCAGAGTGACGCTCGGCCCTCGCACCACGATTTCGCCGGTTTGCATCGAGGGTAGCAAATGCCCTGCGCCATCCATGATCCCAAGTTCAGTGCCGGTCGCAACTCCCACCGAGCCCGGCTTTCGCACTCGCGGGGGCAGAGGATTGCTCGCCATCTGGTGCGACGCCTCCGTCATCCCATAGGCCTCAATGACCGGAACACCGAACGTCTTCTCCAACTCGGCCATAACGGACGGAGAAAGCGCCGACGAACACGAACGGATGAAGCGCAACCGGTTACCTCGGATGACCTCCTCGTTTTCCTCCGCTCTCGCAAGAATCGCTTGGTGCATCGTCGGCACTGATGAATACCAGGTTGGATGAAGGTCCTTCATCCACTCAAAGAATTGCCTGGCCTGAAAACCGGGCATGCAGATCACGCTTCCACCCGCGGACAACGAGGACAAGACCGCACCTACTAAACCGTGGATGTGGAAGAGCGGCATGGTGTTCAGGCAGCGATCGGCGGAAGTGAGTGCCAGAGAATGGCTTATGTTCGCTGCCGACGCCACGAGGTTCGAGTGCGAGATAGGCACCATCTTAGGGCGGGAGGTGGTGCCGGACGTGTGCAACACAAGCGCGATATCGTGGGCTTCGGCCAGCCTAATTTCCGCCGTGGAATCGGCGGATTCTAGATCAAAATAGCCAGCCTTGGCTCCCGAGATTCGACGCAACTCGACCATTCGAAGGCGAAGCGATTTTGCGATGTCGCGAGCCGGAGAATCCAAATCGGAGTCAACGACAACTAGTTTGGGCTTCAGATCAGAAAGATAGAACTCGAAATCGCTGGAGCGATAACGCGGATTCAAAGGAGCGCAGGTTGCGACGGAAGCGCAGCCGAGAAAGAGGGTCGCCATTTCTGGCGAGTCGGGCACAACGGTAGCAACCTTGTCGCCCACGTTAATTCCCAAAGACGTGAGCGATCCGGCGACTCTCCTAACTTGTTGCGAAACGTCCTCGTAGGTTGCGGGAAGATTTTCCGGGCCAAGCAAGGCAATGGCTTCCGGCGCGGACTGAGTCGCGTCGATGAGCCCGGTGTAAACAGTCCCGCCCGCACCGGCAGATTGAGAGTGGCCCATTGGTCCCGTAGATCCCCCTTAGCTTCGGGTGCACATACAAAGGCTTCTGGCGCCGAATGGAGTTTACCGCACCTTCGGGGGACAAAGAGAGAAAGCTCCGGTCAAACAAAGACTTCCGTAACACCCTGCAACGTTACTAGCTCTGCGGCCAGTTTATTGAAAGCAGATCAATAACTTATCACTGAATGCGACGGCTTGCGGCTGATGCAGCTACCGAACCAGGTGCTTGTGAGCCTTGTTGGTACCAGAGCAAGATCAGGTCCGCTCTGCGCTGGACTTTAAACTTGCTCAACAAGTTAGAGACGTGGAATTTTACGGTCCGCTCGGAAATATTCAGTTTGCTCGCAATCTCTTTGTTGGACATATTCGACAATAGGCAATCAACAATGTCCTTCTCTCGCCGGCTGACTTCCACTTGATTCAGTCGTCCCAGTTCCTTGCGCCGGGAGCGAGTGATCACAGAATCGACGAAGCTTGCGAGCAGCGTTCTTGGAACCCAGTAACCGCCGGCAGCGACCTTCTCGAGGGCAAGCCCGAGCTGCTGGTTGATGAGGTCATGTGTGATCAGGCCCTTCACGCCGATGCCGAGCATGGGAAACGCGGTTTTCTCCGTCCATTCGCCTGCCAAAACCAGAAACTTGGCATCCAAATTCGCCAGTAGCACCTGGTTTACGAGCTGCTCGGTACCACCCGTTACACTCTCCGCGTCAATCACATACACATCCGCAGCAGGGATACCCGGATTGCTTCCAGCCTCTAAGTCTGAAAGTTTTCTCACAGCAACTAAGAAAAGCGACTGTTGCAAGAGCCGATTCAGTTCCTGCAGCACGATCGCATGCCCCGACAGGAGACAAACCGAAATTTTTCGGGTTGGAGGAGAGTTCCGCACTGGCATTTAGAGTACCGAAAAAAGGTCCTCCATTCAATGTAAAGAGAGCCTCGCAAGGAAGCATTTGAATCCCTGATGGGACCGAATCCCCCTTTCGATTTGCGACGCAAGACCGCAGCCGACGTCACTCCTGTCCTTAAGTACAGGCAAACGCAAGGAGAACAGGTCGATTCACCTGTCCCTATTCAGTGCTTCAGGTCAGTAGTTATCGCGGTACGTAATCCTTACTCTGACCTCCAGACCGCATCGGCCCTGGAGGCTCCCCTATGGGATTGGGTAAACGGCTCCTCATAACCGGATCGCTCGTAACTCTCATTCTTTGTTTCGTCGCGTGTGGCGGAAATGTCTCGGCGGCAGGTCCCAGTGGCACTAATCCCCAAATTTTCGCAGTTTCACCCAATACAGCGCACGTGGCTACGAATATTACGTTAAGAATTCAAGGTCAGAACTTTATTCCCGAAAGCCAAGTTGTCTGGGACGGCGTTACAAAAGCAACGACCTTCGTCTCGCCGAACTTGTTGATAGCCAGAATCAGTTCTACTGATGTTGCCCACCCTACCACCGCGACTGTATACGTGAACGATCCGAGAAGCAGCATTAAGTCCAACACGAGTCATGTGAAGGTTGTCTCTCCTTTGTCGATTACGAGCACGGCGCTCGCCAACGCGGTCTTGGGGGCTGGATATAGCACCTCGTTGACTGCCACGGGTGGCAAACACCCCTACACGTGGGGTGCGGGAACAGCTCTTCCGCCGGGATTGACTCTATCGTCATCCGGGGCACTGAGTGGTACACCTACACAGGCCGGCAGTTACAGTTTTGTCGCGACGCTACGGGACAACAGCAATCCCAGTCTTACAACTTCCGCAACGGTTTCCCTCAATGTCGTTTCTGGCGCTTCGACACTCTCGGCAACTTCGCAGACTTTGCCTGGAGCGACAACTGGAACCCCGTATAGCGCGGCTTTGACACTATCCGGCGGACAATCGCCTTACACTTGGTCCGCCAGTACTTCGATGCCTGCGGGGCTGACATTAAGTTCAGCAGGCGTGGTAAGCGGCACACCAACAGCGGCCGGCACCTTCGGTTTCAATGCAGTTGTAAAGGACTCTTCCTCGCCGGCTCAAAGCAGCTCAGCCGCGTACAAACTCACGGTAACGACTGCGGCCGCGCCTCTCATAGTTGCAACGTCATCTCTGCCGAGCGGAACGAGCGGAACAAGTTATTCGACGACACTAAGCGCGAGCGGCGGTATGAGTCCGTACACGTGGTCAGCAACCACCGCGCTACCGGCAGGTTTGACACTAAACTCGAACGGCGTTCTGTCTGGGACCCCGAGCACATCCGGCACATTCAGCCTTGGGTTCAAGGTCACGGATACGGCATCACCAGCGCAGACGGCCAACGCTACGCTCTCGCTGAATATAGCCTCCGCCCCCTCTGCACCACTCTCAATCTCGACCACCTCGGTGCCGAACGCGACGAGCGGACAGGGGTACAACGTCACGTTGATGGCGACAGGCGGCAGCACTCCTTATACGTGGTCGCAAACCGGCTTGCCGGCAGGACTCTCTATGAGTTCCGGTGGCGTTATTTCCGGTACCCCCACCTCATCCGGAACCTTCAGCTTTACCGCAAAGGTGACTGACACCTCGAGCACGACACAGACGTCGAGCAAGGCTCTGTCTATTACTGTGGCAGCGGCTGCGCCCACGAACCCCTTAAGCATCACCACGTCGGCGTTGCCAGGCGGCACCGTCGGTTCGAACTACTCTGCAACGGTACAAGCCACGGGCGGAACCGGAGCCTATACCTGGAACGTTACGTCCGGCGCACTGCCCTCTGGCGTGACCCTGAGCGCGACAACCGGCCAACTCAGCGGAACCCCCGGCACCGCAGCCCAATATAACTTCACCCTGCAGGTAACCGACTCGGCCTCACCGGCAAATACCAGCAGCAAGAGTTATAGCGTTACGATCGCAAATAGTTCAGCCAGTTCTGGAACTAGCAATGGCATCTGGATGACGGCTGGTGTAGCACCGGCTCTGGCGGGTGAGATCCGCCACTTCATTGCTCACTCGGATGCCTACGGTGTCAAGTGGTCCGCCAGTGGAGATGGAGGCTGCGGAGTCTTCGCCCAAACGCCCACGCCTCCGACCACGACTGAGGCTTACTTCAATACCACAGGGTGCCCTGTCGGCACCGTAACTATCACAGCAACGTCGATTTCAAATACGACTAAATACGCAAGCTATCCCATCGAAATCGTTTCTAGTCTGCCCTACCCAGTTGGTAATCCGCTGAACGGCTCGCGGCTCTATCAGTCCAGCATTCTGTATAGTGCCCTCAACAGTTGGGCGAATGCCTCGACCACGAATTATGGATGGTGGGTGATCGATCACGTCGACGCGGGTGCAAACAACCAACAACTAGCCCCAGTCGTGAAAGCGCTCGCTCCTGACTTCGACTACGGCGCCTACATGCTTTGGGAAACTCAGATAACTGAGTTCTCGACGAGCCATCCGGACACTTTTGTTGCGTCGATGATCAACTACTGCAACAACACACTCCACACAGACCCTGAGAATGCCTTCTATCACTACTATTCGGACACCACCATTAAGCTCCCCAACCTTGGTGTACCAGAGTGCAGTGGTCAAAACCTCACGATTCCAGGTTGGGGCGGGGGAAGTGCTTCTCAGCGCAGCCAGTCAAGAGCGCAGCTATGCGTCTATGACTCTAGACGCTACGTGATGAATCATTCAGACAGCAGCTGCTACCAACCGTTCGTGAAATACAGGTATGACGCACTGAATTCGACCGGGCTGTACCGCGGAGTTTGGGTGGACGAAGCAGACACAACGCCGACAAGTTATTACGATGTACTTGTCGGAAAAAACCCATGTCCGACCTCGGGCTGCACTAAGTTCCAGCCGCCAATTGCGGGAACAGGCGCCATTGCGGAATTGGGCAATCAAACCTACTCGCAGTTACAGGGCTCAGTCAGCTACATCAACGGGCTTAACTCGCTGGCAAGCAGTATGCACAATGCCAATAACAGCGATTTCATGTCGTTTGGCAATGCCGCGCAAACATTGACCCTGGGAACTGAGAAGTGGATGAAATCGATCAAGGGTGTGTACTTCGAAAATGGGTACATGAATCCTGGCCATGTGGGCGATTACGCAGGTGTCTATTGGAACTACATCGACAAAATGATCGATGATGGTATCTTCGTCGCGACTTCACAGAATCGTGAGGGGGTTCCGACAACCAACAACTTCACGGTTGGCAACTATCGATCTGGCGTAGAACGAATGAACATGTGGTACCTGGGAGGGTACTGGATACTTTCCCGTAACGGTCTGCTAGCAATTGAACCGGCCAACACATTCGTTGGCGATAACTCCGGCGGCGACTTTACAAAACGGTACTGGGACGCAATCGGCTATGATATTGGCCGACCTATTGCTTCCCGAGACACAGTCGACTGTGGCACCTCCGATAAAAGATGTCTTGCGAACACGGGGACGGATAGCAATGGGAAGGGCTATCGTCTCTGGCGTCGAGACTACTCCAAAGGTATCGTTCTCATCGCTGTTCCGGCAAACGGATACGATTTCCTCTATGATGGAACAGCATACGTCAGCGTCGGCAAGAACTGCGGTGGGTCGGGAGATGGAACCTGCCACATCCTGTATCAAGACGGGACTAAGGGACCTGCGGTGGATGGCGTTAACATTCACAATGCAGAGGCACTTGTACTGGTCCCGTAACTTCACCCTGTTTTTGCAGTATTCGCAAGGCTGGCAAACCATTGTTTGCCGGCCTTTTTATGTGAAAGGCTCGGTCGTAAATGAGGAAAACGGAATTGAAGGCGTGTACGGACCAGTTACTTTCCCGAAGCAACTCGATATTGAGCGTACTCGTGGTCTGCATGCTCTTGATTGGCATGGGTTTCTGTAGTGATACGCGAACTGATCCCATTCGCGTATGGATGACCGCCGGAGTGGCACCCGCAATACCCGGCGAAGTCAGACATTTCTATGCTTACGTTCAAGGCGACTTGGGGAGGAAAGGAGTGCAATGGGCGCATTCCGGAAACAACGGTTGCGGCTCCTTCGCAAAGAGTCGCAGGATTCCTTTCTCTCCGACGCCATTGGAAGCATATTTCGACACAACCGGCTGCACCCCTGGAACGGTCATAATTACTGCAACTTCCGAAACGGATAACAGTCGATCTGTCTCTTACCCAATCACCATAGTCTTGTCGCTGCCGTACCCTTCCGGTAATCCGCTGAACGGGTCGCGATTGTATCAATCTACACTCGTGTATAGCGCCTTAAACAGCTGGTCCAATCCCTCTACGGAGAATTACGCTCGATGGATTGCCAATCACGTCGACGCCGGCGCCAATGATCCCAACTTCGCCCCATTGCTGAAGACGGTGGATCCGACATTCGATTACGGCGTGTACATGCTTTGGGAATCTCAAATAACAGACACCTCACGGAGTCATCCGGATCGTTTTATACGCAACATGACTAAGTACTGCACCGACAAGCTGCACGTCGACCCTGAAAACGCGTTCTATCACTACTATGACGACACGACGGTAAAGCTTCAGAATGTGGGGACTCCCGAATGCAACGGACAGAACCTGCAGATTCCTGGGTGGGGCGGCGGTTCTGCCAATAACCGGCAAGAATCGAGAGTGCAGTTATGCGTCTGGGATGCACGACGGTATGTAATGAATGCGGGAGACAAGACTTGCTATGCGCCATTTCTGAAGCACAGATACGACGAACTAAACGCTAAAGGCTTATACCGTGGTGCGTGGGTAGATGAGCTTGAACGCCCGCCGACCAGTTATTTCGATCTGCAAGCTCGAAGGGGGAATCCTTGCCCAACGGGAGGATGCACACGATTTGCTCCACCAGTAAAAGGTAAGGGCATGATTGCGGAACTAGGGAACAAGTCTTATTTGGAATTGCAGTCCTCGCTGGACTATTTCAAAAACCTGCAGGTACTAGCGGTATACATGCATGAGCAACTCGGCCCTGATTGGCTCACGTTGGGGAACATTAGCCAGTCCGCTTCTCTGGGGACGGCAAAATGGATGGAGTCAGTTCAAGGCGCCTATCAGGAGAATGGTTATTCGAACCCGGGCACATACGGGAACTTTGTCACCGCATTTTGGGACTATATCGATGATTTGCTAGACTCCAGAGTTTTCGTCGCCACCTCGCAAAATCGTGCCGGTGTTCCCACTGACCACAATTTCGTTCCAGGCAATTACCGCAACGGACTCGAACGAGTGAACATGTGGTACTTAGGCGGATACTGGATGCTTGCAAGGAAAGGACTCCTCGCACTCGAACCTGCTAATAATCTGAATGCGGGCCTAGCGCCCGGAGCCTCAGGCGACTTCACGAAGATTTATTGGGATGCGATCGGCTATGACATCGGGCAGCCCATCAAATCGCGCGATCCAGTTCATTGCGGAAACTCGACTAGGCGCTGCATGATCGCTAAGGGAGTGGACTCGAATGGCAAGGGCTATACGCTATGGCGTCGAGACTACTCGAAGGCGGTCATCCTAATCGCCGTACCCACAAATGGCTACGATTTTAGTTATGACGGCGTGATTAGCGGAGCTGGTACTGACATCTGCGAAAGAGATAGATTCTGTAGAATCCTGTATATGGATGGTTCTCTCAGTCCACCTGTTCATAATCAAGTCCTCAACAATGCGGAAGCAATAGTTCTAGTGAACTAAAGGTGACCCCCCTGAATTTTCGCCATGACCAAAGATCCTCAACGTTCCTTGTTATGCGTTGCCAATGTGAAGTCTGACCGCGGCTACGCATGGAATCTTATCGGGGGCTTTTACGCCAATATCGCCAACCACCTAGCCATGCACGGAATTCGAACGCTCGTTTCCTATCCGTCGATTCCATCTCCACCCAAAATGCTTGCCGGGAGCGCAGCCCGACCCGTTCTGCTGGACGGATCACTGCAATCCAGCGATTCCGTCAATGCGATGATCGACCTGATCAGGCGTGAGAATATCAGAGCAATTTACTTCACCGACCGTGAAGCGATGGATCCGACTTATTGGAGGTTACGCAGGGCCGGAATTAAATACATCGTCAACCACGATCACTCATCGGGAGAGCGAACGAAGCCCAGATTTCTGAAAAAGGCTACAAAATACGCCCTCGCCCGAATACCTCCCCTCGTTCCGGACGTTATCATTGCCGTCAGCGATTACGTCGCGCGGCGCCAAACTGAGGTCTCCATGATCCCCGCGGAAAGAGTAGTTCGCATTTGGAACGGGTTGCCACTGCCGGCGTTAGAGGAAACCACCAACATCCGGGGCGAACTCGGCATTAGCGAGGATACGCCCGTTATTGTATGTGCATGTCGGGCTACTCCGGAAAAGGGAGTACAACACTTATTCCGCGCATTTTCGTCAACTCTCCGGGAGTTAGATCCACATATATCACCCGTCCTGATCTACGCGGGCGACGGTCCCATGCTTCATGAGCTCAAGGCACTGCGGGACCATCTTCCTGCGAAACGAAACATTCTAATTCTTGGGTACCGAAATGATGTGCAGGAATTGATACGCGCAGGCGATCTCTGCGTTGTGCCTTCACTGTGGCAGGAGGCATTTGGGATGTCTGTCCTTGAGCCTATGGCATTCGCAAAACCGGTAGTCGCAACTAAAGTCGGCGGAATTCCGGAACTGGTTGAGGATGGCGTTACAGGTTGTCTCGTTTCCCCGGGCGATGAAAGTACACTGTCGAAGGCTATCTTGGAGTTACTGACTAATCCGACTAAAGCCACCAACATGGGGGTGGCAGCTCGGGAACGGGTCGCGAAACAGTTCGCACCGGAGAGGCAGATCTCTCAGCTAATTTCGGTTATCGAGCGCGGTTTCGGCTTCGATTGCTTTGGGAGTCGTGAATGTCCTTAATGCGCTGGATATTTGATCATATCTTGCCTGAACAATTCCAACGTCCAGTTGCCCGGGCATACTACAGAAGACAATTTCAAGGACAGACCTCTGAGGCGGATGCCTTGGCGTGCAGAAGTTACTTTAAGCCTGGAGACTTAGTCATTGATGTCGGAGCTAATGTTGGCGACTACACCAGGGTCTTCTCTGAAAATGGAGCGATCGTACACGCGCTAGAGCCGATCCCAGAAACTTTTGATTACCTTGTCTCAAACGTTTCTGGAAGCCGTTTAAAGAATGTGATCTTCTACAATATCGCGGCATCTTCCGAGAATGGAATGGCTAAAATGACCATTCCTAAATGGCATGGCGGTGGTAAGAATATATACGAGGCGCGCCTATGTGAGGATGGAGATATTCCCGTTTGTAAATGCCGTCTTGACGATGTTTTCTCGAATCTGAATCCAACTTTCATCAAGTGCGACGTGGAAGGACATGAGCTAGAGGTTATCAGGGGTGCTGTGCAGTTGATCGAGCGTTGTCATCCAAAATGGCTAATAGAGGTGTCCGGTGAAGAAACGGTACAACTAATGAAGCAACTCGGATACAGCACGAAACCTGCGACAGGATCTAACGTGTTCTTCGTTTAACCACTACGCTCTCCCAGACTCCTACCTACTACAATTCACATCGCTGACACGAAACACCATTTTGAGTAGATCTGATATCTTTACGCTCAGCCGATCATACCGGAACTGCTCCACGAATTCGGGATCAATAGGTTGAGTAGGCACTGGTTGGTGTCCTGCCGAAATTACCTCACGAAGGGCGCGCTTCATGAATTCGGTGTCTTCGGGAGCGGCCACCCAACCTGCGTGGGCTTTCTCGATGAGGTCCTTGGTGCCGCCTTCCGGCGCGATGGCGAGGATGGGGCGCCCGACCCTCAGGTACCAATAGATTTTCCCGAGTCCAGACAATCGACTCATGGCGTTGCTGCCGAGAAACAGAAGAAGACAGTCGCTGGCCTGCATTGCCTTGAGCGCATCTTTCTGCGGCATAAACGCATGGAACTTGATCATTTCTCCCAATTCGGGGGACTGGCTCCATTCCGCCAATTCTGGGTCGTCGGGAAAGCCAATAATGTTGATGCGAACCTGCTGACGACAGACCGGGTTTTCCTCAACTACTTCCTTGAGGGCATGGAAAAACTTGCCGCAGAGGCCTTTGTAAACTGTTCCGAAATGCGAGATGTTGAATTTTGTGCTGTCAAAGATCGCCACCGGCCCCGCATCTGGCGTGAATTCACTCTCGTCATAACCGTTCGGCACGACATTTAGTTTGGCCGCGGGGATACCGAAGGAACTTTGAAGTTCGGCCGCGAGTCCGTCTGAAATCAGGACGATGGCGTCGGCTTTGCGGAGAACGAACTTTTGGAGCATTCGCTCAAAACGCCGGCGAAGAGGGCGTTTTGGCGGATACCAGGGATCGCGGAATTCGGCCACCCACGGAATACCGAATAGGAGTTTCAGACCGAGCCCAATGAGCGGTGCCGAGCGTGGCGGGCTGCTGGTATACACGATATCGAAAGTGTTCTTGCGGTGGAGTTTGATCGCTTCGCGCAGGCCTGGAAGTGTCCAGCCCACGGTATCGTCCGGGAAATAAACGAGGGAGCGGATAAATGCTCCTACTCGGCGAATCATGCGATTGAGAAGAGACTCGTCGCCGTCTGATTTCGCCGGGGAGAGTCCACCGCTCGACTTAATCGTTTGCTCGGCTTTGCCCTCCCAACGGGTAATGTCGTTGCGAGAGGTGCGGACAATTTCTATTCGGGGATCGAGACCTTCCAGCAGCCCTTCGTCTTGAACATCGGTCGCCTCGGGCAGAATTGTCAGGATGGTCGGTTTCCAGCCGAGCATCGGCAGATATTTCATTATGCCGACGTGCCGGTAGACCGCACTCGTCCTTCTCGGCGGAAAATCATAGCAGATGAACAAAACCCTGTTCGGCGCCACCCCAGAACCCTGCTTCAATTCTTCGACGTCCTGTAGTTGCTCGGTACTCATCATTCCAGCGACCGAATGTATCTAATCACAAAATACGAGGTACTGATAACCTGATCGCAGTCGTATTCGGTTTCATACTCAAGGTAGAATATGAACACCGCTGAAGAAACACCTGGGGACATGAATATCCCTCACACATAACTCGTAAGGTCCAGCAAGCCCAATATGTCGTAGTCCGCTGCGGAGAAGTAATACGCGTAAACCGGGATCATCAAGAAACTGATGGCCCGGCTTAAAAGCTGACCGTAGACGGAGAGGTGTTTCCCGAGTCTTCTTAAGGACTTCCAGCATTGTGTCTCACACTACGATACATGCCTCCCAAAAAGCAATTCGCCCAAGCTGTTTGGGTGAACCAGAGTAACCAACGTTCTTTCTGCATAGATTGACTTCATTAAATCGCCCCCCTATCCTAGCTTTAAGTCTTCCCCCTGGTTTATTTCACGACAGAAGGGTTTGGGGTGGTTCGAGCTTTGAGTACTCGTTTTGCACCTGAAGCGACGAGGGTTACGGTCAGCGAGTGTTCGAACGCTCTCGCATGGGGCAACTACGTCAAGAGTAACTCGTCGGCCACGATCTACCACCAATACGGGTGGAAGGCTGTGATAGAGAAGTCTTTTGGTCATCGAGGCTACTATCTGGCCTGTGAAAGAGACGGGGCCGTCACAGGCGTGCTCCCGCTGGTTGAAATGAAAAGCTGGTTGTTCGGGAAGTTCCTCATCTCGGTTCCCTATTTCAATTACGGTGGGGTTCTCGCGGATGACGAGTTATCTCGTGAAGCGCTGATCCAAAGAGCCTCTGCGTTGGCACAGGAACTGGGATCCCGCCATATTGAACTTCGTCAGGGAACGCAGATACCTCTAAACCTAGCGGAGGTTTCAGCTAAAGTAGCGATGGTCGTCCCTCTTCCGTCGGATAAGGCGCAGTATTCCAAAATGCTGAGTTCACGCCTTCGTAACAAGATTCGTCATGCCGAAAAACACGGACTGGAGTGCCGTTGGGGCGGGCGCGAACTCCTCGATGACTTTTACTCGGTATTCGCAGTTAATATGCGAGACCTCGGAACTCCCGTGTATCCGAAAATTTGGTTCGAAAACGTCCTCGAAAGCATGGGGGACCAAGCGCAAATCCTTTCCATATGGGACGGCAAGACACCGGTCGCCGCCACCGTGATGTTCCGGTTTCGTGACACCGTGGAATTGCCATGGATCGCCTCTACTCCGGAGGCGCGAAAGCACTATTCGACCGCATTGCTCTACTGGACAGCGATTACTTGGGCAATCGAGCAGGGTTTCCGAAAGGTAGACCTGGGTCGCTGTACCAAGGACGGCGGAACGTATCAATTCAAGCAGCAGTGGGCTTGCGAAGAAATACCATTACACTGGTATTATTGGCTTGCCCCAGGCGTTCCCGTTCCACGCATTCGACCTGACAATCCGAAGTATCGACTTGCAATTAATGTCTGGAAGAAGCTACCTCTCTCAGTTGCCAATACGTTCGGGCCGAAAATCGTTAGATTCATCCCATAACTTGGCTCTTCGAATGGTCATTTTCAAAGTTTCTGATCGCCTTCTTGTACGCGTCCGTCAACTCTCTCCCGATACTGGTCCAGGAATACTCTGCTTCCACGAACTGACGACCAGCGCAACCAATCTTTTTCCGTATCGAACTGTCGGAAAGCAACTGAGCGGTGGCTTCTGCGAAGTCGGCCGCGCTATCCGCCACCAGTAGGTGCTCTCCCGGAACGACCCGCAGGCCTTCTGTAGCAAACGTGGTGCTGACTACAGCTTTGCCCATCGCCAAGGCATCGAGGATCTTGAGCTTTGTGCCCCCACCGTCCTGTATTGGACAGACAAACACGGCGGCACGGTGTATCCAAGGCCGTATGTCCTCTGGGCTGGCGATTACTTCTGTACTTCCATCTTTCGCCGCCCAATCGAATATCCAGCGCGCCGGTGACATTCCGGCTACGTACAACCGAATGCCAGGATGGCGTTTCTTGAGGATGGGCCAGACCTGCTCGCCGAAGAACCGCAGAGCGGTTTGATTCGGATACCAATTCAGAGAACCCGCAAAGACTATGGAGTTTGATGACTCTAACTCTTCCTGCGGCGAGAAATAGGAGCAGTCAGTACCATTCTCCACAATGTGGAAAAGGCCGTCGGGGCTGTGCTTCCGCAATTGCTCTGCATCGCTTTCGGACACGGTCAGATTGATATCGCATTGGCCACACAGCGTTGACTCCAGTGCCCGGAGTTTCTGAGCCTGATCTTTCAAAAAAAGCCGCTTCACAGCAGAGGGCTCGAGTTCCGCGCGACGGTACATCATTCGCGATTCGCAGTTGTGATGATTGAGAACTCTGGGAAAATGGGCCGACGAGGCAACGAAGTGTGCCAAGTCGGGCGAATCGAAATGAACCACCGACCAGTTTCGCTGCAAAATGGCTTGCCACTGACCCTGAGTTTCCTTCGACCAAAACGAGGAACATGCGTGTGGCATTGCTCTCAGTGGTGATGCAGCCATTTGAAGCCACCACCGCAGACCGCGCCAACGTACCGGCAATTGCCAGAAAGCCACCTCACGGCAAAACTTCCGCAGTTGCTCCTTGTAAGCGGCCAGGCGATCTGGTGGATGGTTTTCCATATTGAACGCGACAAGGGTCACCTCATGTTCTCTTGAGAGTTCTCGCAGAAGGTTGTAGCTCCTCTGGAGATTCCCTCCTTTAGGCGGGTACGGTACGAAATGGGACAGCCAGAGTATTTTCATTTGCCGTGACATAGGCCTTCGTAGAGCCGCGCAACAGACTCAGCATGCGACGACACATCGAATCTTGAGACTACCTCGTTCCGAGCGGCCCGCCCCAGTGCAGAGGCCAACTCTCGATCACCCAACATCGATAGGCAAGCTGCGACGAATCTTTCCTGGTCATTCGCGTCGACCAGTATGCCGTTCCTGCCGCTTTCGACGACTTCCGGAATGCCTCCGACGGCTGTACACACGACAGGTTTCTGCAGGCACATGGCCTGCAGGAGCGCCATCGGCAGGCCTTCATGATCCGAAGTCATCACAAAGAGATCAAACGCCTGTAGAACGTCAAGGATGTCATCTCGATGACCGCAAAAGAGCACTGACCGCGAGATTCCAAGGGATCGCGCAAGTTCCTCCAACTCACGACGCTGGCTGCCATTGCCGGCGATGACGAATTGTGCTTCCGGCACTTTGTCCTTGATGTGCACAGCCGCAGAGAGAAACCGATCTAGGCGCTTTACCCGTTCGAGTCTTCCCGCACACCCTACTACCGGAACCGTTTCCGCGATTCCCAGTTGCCGTTTTGCTGCTGCCACCGTAAGTTCCGTAGTCGTCCGACTGGTATCGATTGCGTTAAGCACCGTAACTATTTTCTTGGACTGGGCGAATCCCACGATCTTCTTCCGTAGATCTTCGCTGGGGCTGATTATCAGATCCGTGTATCGTTTCGCTGCCAACCTGTCGAGAACACGCACGGCGCCGTGCTTTAGTTTCCTGACTCCGAAGGTTGGTTCTGTCCACCCGTGCTCGGTCCTGACCAGGTATGGAATTCCACAACGGAAATGCAAGGCTACGGCGAGCAGGTTCTCCTTATACCGATGCGAATGCAGGATCTGAACGCCGCGTCCACTTAGGTATACAGCCGATCGAGAGACGATATTGCGAAACGAATTGCTGGATTCCGGGATGATCTCGACGCCGATTCCACACTGTCGGAGTTCCACCGCCAATCGACCTTCGTTCAGGAGAATGGCGGAGACCGCCAAATTGGGTCTTTGCGCGAGCGCCTTCAGAAGGATGGAGACCTGGATCTCAGCACCAGCCCAGAGATCGCCCGATGCGAGATGACAAACCGAGATCCGCATACCGGGTCTATCGCACGCCTGCTGTGCTCGTGTGTTCATTGCGCCGGGTTGGCTCCCAACGTTCAAACTTCTCTCCTCGTAGGAATCGAACCCACGCCATTAGCGTGGCCACGTTACCTAAGATGAAAAAGCTGGCGATTCGCGCCGGCCAAAACCCGGCCAAGCTTCTTATTAGCAGGCCCGTAGCACCGGTGACGTACACCAGCAGCTGTCCAAGAAGCGAAAACCGATAGAACCACCCAGCATTCCAAAGGAAGAGATTCGACAGAAGCAGTAAAAGAAATCCCACCGGTAATAGCCAGCGGAAAAGCTTATGACTCACCATCTGCCAGGAAAAGATTGGATATCGCAGCGGATTCAACAGCGCAGTATGAGTAAAGAACACTGTCAGCCCATTAACAATGGTCCGGACCTTACGCTGAAACTCCGCTTTTCCAGACCGCGCGGTGTCGTAATAGCCGATTGAGAGTGGATCGACCACCACTCTTAAGCCCATTTCGACCGCATGCAAGGGTACGAAGAAGTCACTGGTTTGATCGGGATGCCACTTGCGGCACACCTCCGCCCTCGCAGCGAAAAAGGACCCGCTGGCGCCAACGACAGAGTTCAGTAGTGACTCGCGACGGCGTAGCTTCATCTCAAAATCGATGTAAGCTCCCTCGCCGGTTCCAACACCTCGTCCAATGATCTGGTCCTCACTACTCACGACGCCCACCGTAGAGTCCGCGAAGTTCGCGACGATGGTCTCGATTGCATCGCAGGCCAGTTGAATCCCCGCATCGGTGAATACCAATATTTCGCCCATGCTAGCCTCTTTCGCTACCATGAGTGCGTGGTTCTTGCCTCGGCGCTCCGTCACACGAATGAGTTCGATACCAGCCCCCCCGTAAGAAGCGACGATATCGTCGGTGCCATCCGTCGAAGCATCCGAGCAAACAATTACTTGGAACTTGTCCCTTGGATAGGTGAGCGCAAGTGTGTTCTTAAGTTTTCCGGCGATTATCTCTCGTTCGTTGTAGACGCTCAAAATGAGTGTCACTCGGGGGACGATCGTGGCTCGACGAGCTGGCAAAGCACGAATTGCGGAAGCGACCCACACCAATAATGGATAGACGATGAAGGTGTAGCCGAGGAAAGCAGCGCAAATCCAGAAGAGCCATATCATAATGGCCCTCCGCCGATGCACTGCTCATAGAGCCGCTCATAACTTTCGACCATCGCTGCGATAGAAAAGCGTGAACGCGTCTCTGTAGCAGCGTTGCGCCCGAGCCTCTCGGCCAAATTGTCTGCCGCGAGAATTCTCCCAATGGCGTCGCCCATCGCCGCGGGATCGTTCGGAGGGACTAATAATCCTGTTTCTTCGTCTTTTACGAGTTCTTCGGGGCCGCCGCACCGTGTGACGACTACCGGCCTGCCGGATGCCATCGCCTCGATGGTCGCAATCGAAAACCCTTCGCTCGCTGATGAGAGCACAAAAGCGGAAAGGGACCCGAGTATTTCAGGAATGTCGCTTCGGAACCCTAAAGCATGAAATCGATCCGCGATGCCGAACTGATTCACCAATTCCAAGATGTGCTGGTTGATCGATGGCTCTGTCGCTCCGACCGAGACGAAATGAGCGACAGGATATTGCTCGCCGACCCGCGCTGCGGCGCGAACGAACGTATCGTAGGATTTGGCGGTTCGTTGGTTTGCAATCATTCCTACCAGCCTCGATTCGGCGGGCAGTGAGAGCTCTTTATGCAAGTAACCCCGATTAGCGGAACGAAACCGCTCGACGTCGATACCATTATGAATCCAGGAGAGCTTTCTTTTTGGAAACCCTGCTCCTTCGAGTGATTCGGCCAGATACTTCGAAACAGCCACAACCGCAGTCGCAAGCCGTGCCACAGCCCTGACCTTGATGCGCTCACGGGCCGTCCGCATGGAAAGAAATCCGTGATAGGTGGAGATGACTTTTCGGCGCGAAGCCAATCCGGCAAAGCAGCAGTAAAAATTCTCGTCAGGTAGATGAGAATGGATGAGATCGATTTTCTCCTGCCGGCATAAGCTGGCCAGACGCCAAATCATTGCTATATCAAATCCAGGCGACGAACTCATAACGACCGAGCGAACCCCACGCCGGTCCAGGATTTGCTTAAGCCATCCGTCATAGGGCACAACCGCGATGGATTCGAACCGCCCTGGATCGAGATTCGCGGCAATGTCGGCCATGACGGTTTCCGCCCCGCCGGGTCCTCCGGTTTCGATACAGTGCAGGATCCGTCGCTTCATGCTCCTGCTCTGCTCAACCAGCGCCGAAGACGACGCGCATACATTAAGTTCGGGCCGAACACTCCAAGATAAACGTGCTCACGCCGCCGAACCTGCCCCTTGGAGTCGCAACAAAACCATCGACTCGCAACGCGATACTGGCCAACACGGAGTCGCTCCAGGATCGCGTTGTGCGACAAGACCTCTACCTCCATTTCAATTGTCAGGTCATAGTACCCGCCAGGTTGATGCAAATCGTGAGAGCCAATCGCCATGAGATGGGGATGGCGCGTGCGAATCTCGTGGAAGCACGCCAATGCGTCCTTCCTGGGAAGATACTTCCCGTCGTAGCCGACGTTCCAGACTTCCACCGCATGCACTGTGTCCCATAATTCCGGAGAAAATGCCCATCCGAGTCGACTGGGATGCGCCAATACTCCAAAGCCATCATTGAGTCGGATGTGCTGCGCGACCCGAGCCGGGTCCACCTCCGGCGTCAACTGAACGACACCGACTCCCAATATATGGAGTGCCGTTGGCGTGCAGGTAAATTCAATTCCGGGAATCATGCAGAAATCGGCATCGGAGAACGATGCACATTGTGAAACCAGTCTCTCCACAGCGATTGCGTCAAGATCCTGTGAGTGCTCGCCAATCGCAACGAAGTGATAACCCCGGGTCCGATAAAATTCGGCGACTGCAGCCAAAGACATCTTCCCGTCGTGCGAGAGATCGGAGTGGACGTGCAATGCACCCTTAGCTCGCATGTTTTCTGCTCCAGCCGAGGTTCTCGTGTATATAAGATCTGGTCTCGAACCACCCCGGCCCTGGGTCACTGAGCCTGAAGACGTCGTACCGGGTGTTGAACTCCATCAGCTTCATGAAATCGAGTGTCGCGCGTACCTTGGAAGGCGCACCAGGAATTAACCCGCTCCGGGACTTCAGTCGAATGATAAGTTGATCGAAATCACCCCAAAACCAGCGGCTTCGGACCCCTAGTTTATAACCCGACTGAGGAGGGACTTTTTCGCCTGAGGCAAGCCGATAAAGCAGCACCGGGAAATTCACTCCGGCATCAATCGCAAGTTGCAGTGACCCCCAAAGCCTGCCGTTTACCTCCATCAATTTCGCGAGACCGTCTGTTCTGTCCACTTTGAATTCCACCATGGCGACACCATTCCAATCCATGTACCGCAGTAACGAAAGCGAACTGGAAACCAACGTCTCGTCGAGAGCGACGCTTTCACAATAGGTACTCACCCCTCCCCATGGCGGCTTTTCCCGAAGTCTTCGGTGCGCGAATGCAGCTTTCAATTCTCCGTTCCAAACGAGCAGGAAAATACCTTTGCCCTCTCCCTCAATGCGCCGCTGCACCAGTGGAAAAGGGTTGGCAGCATGGATTCGACTGTACATGGTGCGCAGTTCGTCGGGACTGTACGCGAATTCCACCGACCCATTCGCCCACTTTCCATCCCGGTAGAACCACGAGAATCTCGGCTTTATTACAACCGGGTAAGAAAGCCGCTCTGCAACTTCTTCCAAACAATCGTCCTCATGCAGCATGTGAGTCTCTGGAATCGGCACATTGACCTCGATAGCCGCCAGCAGGGTCTGCCTCTTGTCGACAGCCTGTAAGAGCTGCTCACCCTTGGGCGAAAGCACCACCACGGAGTTCGGAAGCTGTTCCCGGATTTGTGCAATCAGCTGCGAGGTGATCTCGGAAACTGGAAGCAGCATGTCAAACGCCCCGCTTCGCGCCTGCGAGAGAATGAAGGTTTTGAATGCGCATGCCTGGGTGATCGGATCCGGATACTTCAGCGTGCGTCGGCAATGGCGCGAGGTACCCGCGAGTGATGTGGACGATTTGTCGCCTACAATCACCTCTGCACCAAAACTCCCGAGAGAACGTACCGCAGCAAGAGCGGATCGAAGATTCCCGTCTGTGACCAATATTCTCATTGTCTCCAGCCGGTCAGAGTGAATTCCAGCGCCGCAGGGGAAAAATCGCCTCGATTCGTCACGCAGCCTTCATGCAGAAGAAAGCGAGGTATCGCTAACGAATCCCCCTTGGAACGCGACCATCGCGGTTCACACGTGAACGCAAAATCAAATCCGGATTGCCGGACCAACTCCTTGATCCTCTGGTCGTAGTTGCCACTTGGATAAGCGAAAGCGTGAATGCGAATCCCAATCTTCTCCTCCAACGCCTTCTTGCTCAGAGTCAATTCCCGCACAACCGTCTCGTCGCTTTCATAGCAAAGCAAAGGATGATTAACGGTATGTGCTCCGAAATCGAAGCCGAGGTCTCGCAACCTTCTAAGTTGTTCCCATGACATCATTTCGTTCCCCACGCAAGTCATGCCTTGACCGAGGAACTCCGCAAGTATCGGGGCGCGCCTCGCTTCCGGCATTCTTTTCAGAGCACCAATCAATTCATCGGGAGCGATGTTCCTTCGTTTTATGTGAAGTTCCGATAGAAGCCGCGGCATGAAATCACGCACATTGCAGGAATGAAGGGAGTTCAAAAGCCGCTCTTCCCAAAATGTGCCATCTGAGTCAATCAGGCCTGTCGCAATAAAGATGAGCGGTCGCACCCCGAATTCGAGGAGAATCTCACGAGCGGTGGTATAGTTGTCTGCCCACCCGTCATCGAACGTTACCAGGCAAAGGGGTTTTCCAGTATTCGGATACTTCTCGGAAAGCAAATGCTCCAGAGAGATCAGTTCGTAAGTGCGCTGCAGATAGGCGAGCATGTGTCGAAAGGTCTCGTCCCGCAGACTCATTGCTGCCAGAGAACTCGCATGGCTTCGCTGTTCATCGGTTAAGATACGGTGTAGTCCGAGGACACAAACTTCGCCTCGCCGATGTCTCAAAGAGCGTTGTACTGCGCACAGTCCCGAGTAGTACACGAGATTAGCGACTGCACTACGGGCACCGCTTCTCCTGTAGCTTCCACATTGTTTGACAACTGAATAGGCATCGCCAAAAGTAGCCTGGCTTATAGCTCGTTTGACATCTCCGGAAACCGTCTCTGCCTTATTCATACGCCAGTTCTCTGCTGCTAGGCTCGGGCAAGGCTTCAACCGCGTTCTCAAACGAAGTCATCCTGGAGACGGCCACGTTGAATCCAACGGCGATGCCCAGCAGGACCCATTGGTGTGGATAATAGAGAACGGTAAGGAACGCACCACTCGCCAAATATCCGATCATGGCAAGATCAAGCGCATACGCGAGACAAAACTCATAGCTTCTTCTCGGGGCTCCCAATTCCGTCAATCGCGCCCTAGTATTCTTGTTCAGGCGGAAGAACTGGACCCACAGTAGAATCAGAGGAATGGTTCCCAGAAGACCTAATTCTGAGAGGCTCTGAATGTAGATGCTGTGAGGGGCAAAGCCCTGTTGCAGTTTCGCAGGCGAGTGCTCGCCGGTGACATACAGGTTCCCATATACCCGGAAATTGCCTGGGCCGACACCGAGAAGCGGATGTTGCGAAAACGCGTTTAGCCCTTTTTGCCAGAGTTCGAGTCGGATCTGCGCGTTTTGGTCCTGCTTCCAGTGGATGGCGGAGTCGATTCGCTCCTTGTTGGCTTCGGGCATGATGAAATACCCAGCCACTACCAGGATTAGTAGGAATGCGCCGATGAAGATGCCCTTTGGTATTTTTCTGACCGCGAAGAAGCCGACGATGATGGTTCCAACCAGTGCGCCTCGAGAGGCACTAACGTAAATCGCAGCGATAAACACCAGCACCGAGAAAAGCGCTACCGTGAACTTGAATCTCTTGTAAGCGAGCAGAAGTCCTAGCACCAGCGCCAGCGGGATGACCATTGCAAGCCCGAAGTCATTGGAATTCCCGAAAAAGCTGTTTGCACCCAAACCAATGCCCCGCGCCAGAAATTGATTCGATACTCCAATCTCCCGTCCTGAAAGGTATTCACGAATCCCGAACTGCGCGATTTTGAAATTAAGCAGCAATAACACAAACACTAACAACCGGACTTGCCGGATGTTCCTAATACAGCGTCCTATCAGGAACGTAACAATTATCCAAGGCATCGATACGCCCAATTGCCAGAAACCAACCTCGGAGGAAAGTGCGAATGTGGCCGAGAAAAGGCTCGCTAATGCGAAGGCAAACAGTGGCCATTCGATTTTCAGACGACCAGTTGGAACGACTGTCGAGACTTTCGGAGCGAAAAACCACCCAAGGAAAGCCATGAGGATCGCAATCCTGGGGATTTTCAATGGTGCAAGGACCGGATACATCTCTGCCAGGCGGCTATAATCCGTGATGACGTAGAGGAGCACCCCGAAGAACGCCAATGTCCAGAGCGTCTCCCGCCGTAGCTCGGACACTTCTTGCTGCGGTGCGGGATGTGCTGCCACAGTGTCACCAGGTATGGTGATATCGAATTGGGGTTGGAGCGGTTGCATTGCTTGTAACTTGACGATTTCTACGAACCCCGTCACTGTAATCTGCATGACGAGGCCGTTCACAAGTATCTATAACGATCCCCTGTCTCGAGTTCGCAATCGATACAGTATTGCAAAAATGCTGACCATATGAATGAAACGCAACTGCATGGCCTGAGTGTAGACGTAGAAGATTACTTCCAGGTCGAAGCCTTCGCAGGCCAGGTCAAGCCGGAATCGTGGTCCGATTTCCCCAGCCGCGTCGTTGACAATACTCGCCGGCTTCTCGAACTTTTGGGGAGATTTGACGCGCACGGGACATTTTTTGTTCTCGGGTGGGTCGCAGAGCGCTACCCCGCGATCGTTCGCGAGATCCGCGCTGCCGGTCACGAGATCGGCTGCCACAGCTTTCTCCACCGCCGAATCCACCGGCTTACTCCTGACGAATTTCGCGCCGATACGCGACGTGCGATAGCGGCAATCGCAAATGCTTGCGGGGAACAGCCGACCTCCTATCGTGCCCCTACGTTCTCTATTGTTCGTGAGACCCTCTGGGCTATACCAATTCTCGAAGAAGAAGGTTTCCTCTACGATTCCAGCGTCTTTCCGGTGCTGCACGACCTTTACGGAATTCCTGGCGCACCACGTTTCCCATTCCGTTGGCAGATCGATCATTTGAAGACTCTCTGCGAAATTCCGCCAATGACCGTGAGGGTACTCGGACGCAATCTTCCAGCCTGCGGCGGGGGCTCTCTTCGCAACCTGCCGATGTGGTTCCATCGATGGGCGGCTCGCCGCGTTGTGGAAGCGGACCGACGCCCGATCCTGATCTACTTGCACCCGTGGGAAATCGACCCGCAGCAGCCGCGAGTCGCAGCTCCGTTGAAATCGCGTTTGCGCCATTATCGCAACATCGAACAGATGGAAGCGCGGTTGTCGGAGCTGCTTCGCGGACGCAAGTTCGTTCCCCTGGGAACGATTCTGCAGAATGACCTCTCCAGTCGCGAGTTGCCTTCCCAACCTCTTTCTTTCTGACCAACTCATTGGGCACCGCGACGCAGGATAACCGTCTTGATGGTCCCGAAAATAATCATCAAGTCCAACATCACGGAGATGTGCTTGATATAGTACAGGTCGTAACTGAGCTTCTGTTGTGTCTCTTCCAGCGAAGCTCCGTATTGGTACTTGGTCTGCGCCCAGCCCGTGATGCCCGGACGAATGATGTGACGCAGGTTGTAATACGGAATCGCATCGACCAGCCACTGCACGAATTCCGGCCGTTCTGGGCGCGGGCCAACGAACCCCATATCTCCCTTCAGCACGTTCCACAATTGCGGAATCTCATCCAGGCGCGTCTTCCGCAGGAATCTCCCGACAGTAGTGATACGAGGATCGTTCTGTTGCGCCCAAACTGCGCCGGTTCCTGCCTCGGCGTCCTGGCGCATCGTTCTGAACTTGTACAGCTTGAAAATCCGTCCGTTCTTCCCGACTCTGTTTTGAGAAAACAGCACCGGCCCCGGCGACGTCAGCTTGATCGCGAGAACGATGAAAGGCAGCAGTGGAGCAAAGCAAAGCAGCAGAATCAGGCTCGCGAGGATCGAAACTGCGCGCCGCATCACCAGCATCCCCTCGTTCACCTTGAACCCTTCGGAAAAGATCATCGCGCTGGGCCTGAGGTCGTCGACGTCGATCTTCCCGCTGATTTTCTCCAGCAGCAGCGTGGAATCTTCAATCTTTACACCTTTAAGGCGAAGATCCAGCATCTCGCGCACAGGGAGGGTTGCGCGGCGCTCACTGACCGCCACTACAACGCGCTGCACACGTCCGTCGCTCAGGTTGTTGATCGCCGTTGTCAGCGATTCCATGCTTTCGAGGCTGTTGCTCGCGCCCGTCCATCCAATGATGTCCATTCCCAGATCGGTTCGGTCCCGGATAGCGTCCACGAAGCGTCCAGCCTTGGGCCCGGAACCGAGAACGTACACCTGCTCACGGAGAAACGGCTTTCTTAGCAGCCACACATACAGTCCGCGCCAACACAACACCGAGATGGTCGCGATGATCATGCCGAGCGTGAATATTCCGCGGCCGAAGAAGAACTCGGGAAAGAAGTATCCGACCGCAGACAGAACCAGGCACATCGTCCCAAACAGCAGCAAAAGGCGGAAGTATGTTTCGTTCTTTGAGCGGAGGTTCTGCGGAGAGTAGAGATCGAAATAATAGGCCGAGATGATGGCCAGTATCGAAACAATGAGAAGCTTGGCCAGGCCGTTTTCATAGCGCAGCGTCAGCTCTGAATCCGGGCCCAATCGGATTACCGTCGCGCTAATAAAAGACGCGACCAACAGCAACAGTTCGCCGCCGAGCAGTACCAGCGTGCGAACCGGGTAATAGACTTGGAACAGGCGAATCATTCGGGAGCCGTCATGCGTACTTCGGGTATCTACTGCTTATGTTTAGTATGCTTACCTTGCCCGTACTGGCTGTAGTAGTACTTCGAATAGGTGGGTTCCGACTGCGATACCTGGTTCAGCACAACTCCTAAAATCGGCCTGTCTCGGAACTCACGCTTTGCCATTTCCGCCATCGACGCCGGCGTCGAGGCCGCTCGAACAACCAGGATCACTCCGTCGCAAAATTCTGCTATGCGCGAAGCATCCGATACCGGAGCAGTCGGCGAAGAATCCAGCACAATCCAACTGAATAGCGGCCCAACATTCTGCAGAAGCGTCTTCAGCTTCCCGTTTCCAATCAATTCCGGGGTGCTCGGACTAACTTCGCCACCGGGAATGAAGAAGAGATCGTCATAGCCGGATTTTTGAATGATCGAGTACTCGTCCACGGTCCCTTGCAGATACTCTGAAACTCCTGGGGTCCTAGGTGCGCCCAGGACCTCGTGCAACTGCGGCTTGCGAAGATCACAATCGATAAGAAGCGTTCTCCCCCCGCGCTGCCTCGCAAACACTTGCGCCAGGTTCCCGGAAACGAAACTCTTGCCCTCGTCCGGCAGAGCACTGGAAACGAGTATCGACTTCAGGGGCTTTTTCGCCCTCATCTGGAACAGTCTCGCGCGCAACGTGCGGAATTCTTCCATGCCCGGTGCGACCTGCGAATTTGCATCCAGGAACAGTGCGACGCGCCGGTCGGGACGCCACTGAACCGATGCGCATCGCTGCAGTGCCGCTTCCGCGTGCACCGGCGACACCACTGTCTGCTGCCCGGCGGAAATCGGCTCCACGATTGCCGCTGCCGCCTCATGAGTAGGTTCCTCCGCGACATATGCGACCGGCTGAACTTCTGGCGTCTCCGCCGGACTCTTTTGCATCTTCTCTTCTTCCGCTTTCTTTAATGCGTCGTGAATCCGGCTCATGAGTCCGCTCCATTGTCACTTTCTTCGTTGCGCGAGGTGTAGTTCAATGCTTCTACCAGGGACATGTTTTCGCCTGCGTCTCTCACGGGCGGGATAATGTCCAACTCAAACTCCTTTGCGACTTGCCTCAGAACACGCGCCGGAATCGGTCTTAACTGATCGGCAAACCCAGTGATCAGCGCGTGCTCACACATCAGGTTGATGACACGCGGAATCCCACGCGAAAACTCGAAGATCGTTTCGATCGCTTCCTGGTTGAAAACAGGATCCGCAGCTGCCCCCGCGATCGCCAGCCGTACCTGAATGTACTTGCCTGTTTCTTCCAGGTTCAGCGCGTGCGTCTTCGCACGAATCGCAATTCTTTGCCGAAGCTGCCGCAAGCTCGGATCCTTCATCTTCGTCTCGAGTTCGGGCTGCCCGCACAAGATGATCTGCAGCAGTTTTTCGGTCGAGGTCTCGAGATTCGTTAACATCCGGATCTCTTCCAGGACGTCCGTCGAAAGGTTCTGTGCTTCATCCACAATCAGCACCGCAGTCTTTCCGGCGCTGTACCGCTCCAGCAAGAACTGGTTCAAACGCTGCAGGTAGGCGGCTTTTCCATTCGAATCGACTGGCAGGCCAAAATCCGCCATCATGTACTGCAGGAACTCCATGACTTTGAGACGGGGATTGAAGACGTATGCTGTCGACAGCCCCTTCGCGCGCAAGAACCGCAGCAGTTTGTTCAACAGGGTGGTCTTGCCCGTTCCCACCTCGCCCGTCAACATTACGAATCCCTTGCGGCTTTCGATTCCGTACTTCAGGCACGCCAGCGCTTCCTCGACCCACCGCGATTCGTAAAGGAATCGCGGGTCGGGGTTCAGATTGAACGGGTTTGCTTGTAATCCGTAGAATCGCTTGTACATGTTCTCTCGCTAGGCGTTCACCAACTCTTTTTCTTTGGTCTCTTCTATTGCTGCCGCGTCTGGCAGTTTCGGAAGGCTGACCAGGACAGGCATTTTCAGAACCGCAAGAACATCAGCCTCCGTGCGGAATGACTGGTCCTTTGCTTCCAACAGGAACGAGATCCCACCGCCCAGGCAGAAACCGAATACCAACCCACCCAACGCAATGTTTAGACGGTTCGGGAACGTGGGCCGCTCCGGAAGGCTGGGGGGATCCAGCACCCTGAACTGTTCGCCTTCCTGACGCCGCTCCAGGTCCGTGGCCATTTCCGATTCCCGCTGCTTCTTTAGCAGGTCTTCGTAAAACGCCTGCGCGGTCAAGTGATCTCGGGTGAGGCCCTTGTACTCTTCTTCGACCTGCGGACTGGCCGAGATTCTTCCTTGATACAACCGGATCTCTCTCTGAACCTCCGCCTGTTCCTTTTGCTTGTTCTTGATCGACTCGTCGATCGCTTTCAGCGACAGCCGCATCTGCACCAGTTCTTTGGGCTCCGAGGCCGGATCCACTACGCTACCCTTCGGATCGTTCACCACTGCATTCGCCGCCGCTATCTTCTTGTCCAATTCCGAGAGCAGATTTTTCGTCTTGATGACATCCGGATGGTCGGCCGTGTAACGCGTTTCAAGATCGAGCAATTGCGCCTGCAACTGCGTCCGCTGCTTCTGCAGATCGGCGGGGGCACCGATGGAGCCCTCCATCTGCGAACCCTTCCACTCCGCCGTCTGCCGTGCCAGCATCCCTTCGGTGAAAGTCTTCTGCTGCTGAGCCGCTGAAATCGACTGGTTGATTGCTTCCATGCGATTGTTCAAAGAATTCAACATCGTCAAATTCGTCTGCTCATCGCCCGGAAGCTGGTTCAGATACTTGTCCTTGAACGCCGCCAGTTTGGCATCCTGCTCGTCGAGGACGCGCTTCGCGTCGTCAACCTGCGATTTGAGGAAGTCCGTCGTCCCTTGCGCGTGTTGCTCACGGCTCCGGAGATTCTCGTTCACGAACATCGACGTGATTTCGCCGCACACCTGCTGCGCTACCTTCGGGTCGTCTGCCGTAAAGGTAATGTAGAAGCCAGGCAGCCCTCCCGTCCGATCGCCAAAATCGGCGCGTACCGGGCTCACAGTGATCGACTTGCGCATACGATTGAGCAAGTCTTCCATGGGAACTTTTCCTACGTCGCTTTTGTAGAGTCCATCTCTTTCTATTACTGGTTGCAGCCGGGTCCGACTCAGAATCTGCTCTTGCATCGTGGCCAGCCGCTCATTGATCTGTTCTTCCACTACCGGCTTTACGAAACTGTCGGGCACTCTCTGCTGCTGCACCAAAACCGATGTCTTCGACGTGTACTGATTGGGAATCCAAAGCGAACCCACGTACGCCAGAATGGGCGCCAAAATCGTTGGAATCGCAATAATCCACCAGCGCCGTCGCGCCATCGAGACGTAGTCGGACCACGTTAATTGTCGGCTGCCTAGCATGAAAACTCCTTCACCCTCACTCCCCTGTTTCGATCACCGCAACATGATCGGCCTGAAACTCCACTTGAATGACACCAGTACCGAATGACGGGTCAGCCCCGAAGATGCACTTCCTGTTTGCCGCTGGCCTGTGTATCCAAAAGACACGCTGGCGTATCGGCCAAGTTTCTGCGAAACCCCGGCTCCCACGTAGAAGGTATTAAAACTCGAATTGACAAATACTCCCGAATTACGAGAGTAACCCCCGGAGAAGTTGACGGATGTCGCGCGGCTCAGCCCGCGATTGCCCATGAAGCCCACATCGTCGGTGATCGCCCCCGGCAGCACCCCGGAGCCGTTCGTAACCGATCGCCCATACCGCAGGGTCAAATCGGTCATCGGCACTTTGTAGTGCAATGCCGCGTGTCCGCTGCCATATACTCGCGTCATTTTGTAGAGCGAGTAGTCGCTGACGAGAATCGAAGGCCCGCCGCCCGCCTCAAACGACCACCGGCCGGTCAGTACATGACTGAACACAACTTGCGTAGTATGCGAATCAAACTTCACCGGGATATCGTCGTATGAGAATCTCGTGAATTCATAGTTCAGCCCCAGGGTGTCGCGTCCAAAACGGTGGTCCAGCCCCCCTCCACCTGACAACTGCCGATTACTGAGATAAACAGCGCTGTCGAGATAGTGAAGTACCCCATACGAAAAATTCGTCGTCAGCGATGTCGCTCGGCTGAAACCGTACGTAACCTGCCCGGTCGAAGAATTGTTGATGCGAGGCGTGTTCTGCCCAATGATCGATTCGCCCGGAGTCACTCCGGGACGGTAGAAAGTCCCTCCCGGACCGAAGTACACACCCGGAAACAACATGGGCGCCGCAGCTGCAAATGCGTCTTTCTGATACGAGAACCCGTCCGACAGCAGGAACGACCACCTTCCAGCCAATAACCGTTGCGAAAAGTTCAGCCGCTGGAACTGCCCGTTCAGGTTCGAATCGACCGTGTAGAGCTGTCCACCACCCATGTACTCGAGCGAAGTCACATTGCCCGTCCCAGACATTCGATTCAGCGTCAAACCACCCGCAAGATTCGCAATCCCGGACCCGGCAGTCGTGGAACTTGTTCCTGACAGATGAGGTGCATTCGACTCCCATCCTCCCGAAGCCGTTACGAACGGAACGAAGGTGTTTCGAGATTCCGACGACCACCCGATATCTTGCGTCTCCACACCTGACAGAGGCTGATCCATGGGTTCGTAAGTCGGAGTCTCAGGTTGATCCGGCACCGATCCCGCGACTGGCGCGGGTGGTGCCGACTGTGTCTGCGCCATCGCACTGCCGGCCGCCAACAGCATTAACAAAATGATTGCAGCATATTTCATGTTTGTTTCCTTGTTACGGAACAACAATCGTGTCTCCCGACTGCAGCACGATATTCTGCTGTATATCGTTGCCCTTAATGACTTCCTTGTAATTGAAGGCGTATTTCTTCTGCTGTCCGGCGACGGTGCGGAGTATCGTGATCTTTTTCGTGTTGGCGTACGCTGTCGGTCCACCAGCCGCCGAGATCGCCTGCAGCACCGTCATATCCGGAGACATGTTCATCGTGCCCGGATGATTGACCTCGCCCAGGATGTACACCCGCTTGCTGTTGATCGCGGTCACCACCACAGTGACATGGGGATCGTCGATGTACTTCTTTAGCCTCACCGTGAGGTCCTGAGCAAGTTGGCCCGGCGTCCTTCCAGACGCCTCTACATCCCCCAATAACGGCAGCGATATCTTGCCGTCCGGCCGCACCGGAACCGTGCTGGAAAAATCGGGCTCCTTCCAGACTGCGATGTTGAGCATATCTTCAGGTCCGATCACGTACGTCGGATCGTCAGTAGCGGATTTCGTTGGCGTCTCATTCGCCGTCTTTCCTTGCGACCAGGCCGGGAGCGAGCAGATCGCCAATAAAAGAACAAGTGCCAGTCTCTTCATTCCGACTTACCCTCCTGCTGCCCGACCAGTGCTGACGGGGTCGAGCCAATTTCTCGAAGCTTATACAAAAGTGCCTTATAGCTGATGCGCAGTTCTTCAGCCGCCTTCTTGCGATTCCAATTGGTCTTCGAAAGGACTTTTAGAATCAGTTCCCGTTCGGCCCTCTGTGACGCCGCGCGGGCCGCCTGCTTCAGCGAAACCGTTTCCCACCCATTGCGCTTCTCGCGGCCATTGCCATTCGACTGCGAATTTCGCAAGGCTGAGATCGCCACCTGAACGTTGCCTACCGCCACTACTGTCCGCATTGCATCTTCCAACTCATCCAGGTTTCCACTCCACGGATGGGACGAAAGAAAACGCGTCAGCGCCGGGCTCAACGGCGGCTTAGGCCGGCTGAATTGGGCCGCAAACTTTTCAAGAAATTCATCTGCCAACTGGCACAGATCTTCTCTTCGGTGACGCAACGGCGGGATAGTGAAGCAGATTCCGCTGAGCCGGTAGTAAAGATCCTCGCGGAACCGCCCCGATCGTACTTCCATCTCAAGGTCCGTCGTCCCCGAAGCAATCACTCGCGGACAGGGCCCACGATCCTTCTGGCCATCCATGCAGTTCAGCAATGCTCTCTGGCCTGTTGCGGAAAGCTCTTCCAGCCCCTCGAAATATGCAGTGTAGGGCTCTTTCGTGCGCTCGCTCTCGGCTTCGAAAACCCGCCGAATCGCCGCCTCATCCGCGTGTCGGCACCGGCAGTGCAGGAACTGCGACGCGCGCCACGGCGCGGCGTCGTGGATTTGCCGCGCAACCAGGTGCTTGCCGACCCCCGGTTCGCCCAGGAGCAGCACCGGAACGTCACTTGCCGCCAATTCTGCAATGACCTGCGTGAGATTGCTCATGACCTAAATCCGACCAGCGATTACTCCGGTCGACTATGGCTCTCGCTTAACTGAATTGCTACTCGAACCGAGATACTCTCGCTACGGTCTATTGCAAATGCCGTACCAGAGCTCCCCAAGCGTCCCCGCCTCAATGAACTCAAAGAGATACCTCTATCCGGTTCCGACGGAAGGTACGTTCCTCTAGAAAATCCCCTTTAATGGCAACTCCGGGTGGAAAACCTTTTCCCATTGCGCGCGGCAAACGGATTCCCTTCAGTTCAAATCACTGAAAAACAATAACTTACCGATACGTCCCCAATGGGATGCGCCAAGAACCACCCCTGTTTTGGCCCCGTTTCGTGATGGAAATCCCCTTTCCCAAGGGAAATCATTTTCCACTTTCCGCCTCAGTTTCCGCCGCAACCTCTTGAAAACTGAGCGCGCCTGCCCAGCTATGCTGGAACCCGAATTGCTAGTTCTTCTTGCGGCAAAACTCACGTTCAGGACGCCTAAATGGACCTCTCGCAAGCAGTTGCCGAACAACCCGCATCCAACCGGCAAGAATTAAGGGGGGCATTACTCTCGTGGAAACTGCTGCTGCTCCTGGCCTTGATCGCGGCGGTCTACTACGACGTCGTGTGGCGTCTTATTAGGGACTGGAGCGATGACCCAAACTTCTCGCACGGCTTCATCGTTCCGCTCTTCTCAGCCTTCATTGTCTGGACAAAACGTAAGGAACTTTCAGCTCTCGCAATCGAGCCTTCCAACTGGGGATTCCCGGTGATAGTCGGCTCCCTATCGCTGGTGATCCTAGGCAGCCTTGGCGCAGAACTATTCGTCGCCCGTGTGTCATTAATCCTTTTCTTGGCGGGGCTGATCATCTACTTCTTGGGATGGCTATACTTCAGAGTACTGCTGTTCCCATGGCTGTTCCTTTTCTTGATGGTTCCAATTCCAGCCATACTATTCGCGCAGATGACGTTGCCGCTGCAGACACTCGCCGCCAAATTGGCCGCGGCTTCGCTTCAGTTGGTCGGGATTCCGGTTTTCCGCGAAGGCAACATCATCGCGCTTCCCGCCATGCCGCTGGAGGTCGCCGAGGCCTGCAGCGGGATCCGCTCCCTGCTCAGCCTGGGAACCCTCGCCATCATCTATGGCTACTTCGTGGACGATCGCGTGGCCATGCGCGTCATCCTCGCGCTGGCGGCAATCCCCATCGCGGTCTTCGCCAACGGCTTCCGGATCTTCGGAACCGGTTTAATGGTTCAGTACTGGAATCCTGACCGAGCGCTTGGATTCTTCCACGAATTCTCCGGCTGGCTGATTTTCCTGGTTTCCATGTGTCTGCTCTTCATTACCCATAAGGCCCTGAGTCTCATTCCGAAACTGAAGATTGCGAGAGCCCAATGAAGAGTTCGAAACTGTCCAGCACTCGTGTTTTGATTGTCTCGGTACTATTGCTAGCCACCGCGGGTCTGCTGCAGGCGCGTGGACGGGTCGAGTTCCAAGCAAAATATCAGGATCTCGAAAAGCTTCCCTACACGATCGATACATGGCAGGGCAGGCCCGAACCAATCAGTCCCAGCGTGCGCGAGGTGCTGGGAGACGGACATTTCCTGTCCCGCCTCTACACCAGCCCGGTGCGGCAGCCAGTCGATCTTTTCATCGCTTATTACATCAGCCAGCGTACCGGCGATACGATTCACTCGCCCAAGAACTGCCTTCCCGGTTCTGGATGGACTCCATTGGAATCTGACCGTGTATGGATTCCGGTTGCACCCGGCAAGTCCATCCGTGTTAATCGCTACGTCGTAGCACAGGGGTCTGACAAGCAGTTAGTCATGTACTGGTACCAGGCACATGGCCGGGTAACCGCAAGTGAGTACGCCGCGAAGTTCTATCTCATCGCCGATTCGATTCGCATGAACCGGTCGGACGGCGGTATGGTTCGCTTGGTGACGCCAATCCTCCCCAACGAAACGGTGGAACAGAGCCAGGCGCGAGCCGTAGAGTTCGCCCAAACTTTGTTCCCAATGCTGAATGCTTACATTCCGAAGTAATGAGTAGTGCTTTTGCAAAAAGGTGGAACGGGCCGACCAGCCGTTGCCCGAAAAAATGGAGATGAGGGGATGACTTCGTTGAGGAAAATCGCAATTCTGCTGTTTGGCGTCGTGCTGCTGTTGACGCTCGTAGCCTGCAAGGGCGATCCGAACGTTGAAAAACAGAAGTACCTGGAAAGCGGCAACCGCTATCTGGACAAGAAGCAGTTCAAGGAAGCGGCCATCCAATACCAGAACGCCGTCCAGATCGATCCGAAGTTCGCCGAAGCTCATTACAAGCTTTCAAAGGCTTACATCGGAACAGCCAACTTTCGAGGCGCCTTCAGCGAATTGAAGCGTACCGTAGAACTGAAGCCCGATTACACGCAAGCACAACTCGATCTCGGAGGGCTCTACGCTGCGAGTCGCAACTGGTTTGAAGCCGAACAGGCAGCGAACTCGGTCCTTGCGAAAGACCCGAAGAATGCCGTTGCACACGCATTGCTTGCCAGCGTGAACGCAGGTCAGAATAAACTTCCGGAAGCCAAAGCCGAAATGGACAAGGCCATTCAGCTTGACCCGAACAATCCCAACATGTGCGTCCAGATGGGACTTCTTCAGGCTCGGATGAAGCAGACCGCGGACGCCGAACAGAGTCTCAAGAAGGCAATAGCCATGGACCCTAAGTTGACTATTGCCCGGCTCAGCCTGGGAAATCTCTACGCCTCGGAACAGAACTTCCCGGCGGCTGAAAGGGCCTTTAAAGAAGCGGTCGCCGCCGACCCGCAGTCCATCGCGCCCTATCTCGCGCTGTCACGGTTTTACCTGGCCACGAATCGCTCGACCGATGCCGAGCAGTTGCTGAAAAATGCCAAGACGACTTTTGCGAACAACCCTGACGGCTACCGCTTGCTCGGTGAATTCTACTTAGCCACCGGAAATGTGGACAAGGGGCTCGCCGAGTTCCAATCCCTCTACAAGGAACATCCGAAGGATCTCAAAACCGAGAAGGCGTACATCGAGCTTCTGCTGGCACGGAAGCAGACTGATGAGGCCACAAAACTTGTCGATCAAATTCTCGACGATAACAAGAAGGACCCGGATGCTGAGGTTCTGAAGGGCCGCATCCTGATCGGACAAGGCAAATACAACGACGCCATCAACCTGCTCCAGGCCGCAATCAAGGATCAGGCCGACAATGCCACCGCCCACCTGCAACTCGGGCGGGCATTCGACATGAGCGGCGACCCAGGTCGGGCGGAATCCGAATGGCGCGAAACCGTGCGGCTCAATCCCAACATCCTCGAAGCGCAGCAGTACCTTGCCGCTGTCGGCATGCGTAAAGGTGACGCCGACCTGCTTCGCTCCTCGGCCGAACAGATCATCCGTCTGCGCCCGAATGATCCCGCAGGGTATATCTTCCGTGCCAATGCCGAATCAGCGCAGAAGGATACCGCAGCCGTAGAGGCCGATCTGAACAAAGCGATCTCGCTGGCTCCCAACAGCCCGGTCGGGTACAGCAAGATGGCGATTTGGGATACGCATCAGAAAAAATATGCGGAAGCCGAAAAGTTGTTTGAGACCGCGCTCAACAAGGATCCCAATTGGACCGAGGGACTCGTCGGCCTCAGCGATCTCTACAACATCCAGAAACGCCCAGCGGCGAAGTTGATCGCCCGCATCAATCAACAAATCGCCAAAGCGCCGCAGAACGATACGTATTGGGCACTGCTTGGCGAGACGCAGGCACGCAGCGGCGATTTGAATTCCGCAAAGAGTTCCTTCCAGCATGCGCTTAGCATCAACCCCAATAACAATGCCGCCATTCTGCAGATCGCGCAGATGGACGTCAGCAATGGAGATATCAATAGCGCCGCGGCAAATTACCAAAAACTGATCCAGGCGAATCCTCGAAATCCCATTCCGATGATCATGCTGGGAACCCTCGAGGAATCCCGCGGAGACTTCCAGAAAGCCCAGCAGCTTTATGAACAGGCGCTGCAGGTGAAACCCGATTACCCGCTGGCCGCGAACAATCTCGCGTATCTCATGATGACCCACGGCGGAAACTTGGACGTAGCCCTCAGCCTTGCGCAAACAGCACGTCGCGGACTGCCCGACAACCCGAATGTCGCCGACACGCTTGGCTGGGCCTTTTACCTGAAGGGCGTTTATGGTTCCGCGCGCGATCTGTTCGAGGAGGCAGCCAAGAAGTCCCCCGATAATGCAACCGTGCAGTACCATCTCGGTCTGACTTACGACAAGACGTCACAGCCCGACAAGGCAACTATGCACTTGAAGAAGGCCCTGGAGTTGGCGCCCAACGGCCCGAATGCCGCTGCCATTAAACAGGCCCTTTCAGGAATCAAAGGATAGGTTTCCAGGCGATCTGAGAAGTCGCCTGTTTGCGCATCGCCCCGCTATCCAGCGGGGCGACTCTTTTTCGGAGTTACATCCAACCTCGCATCTTGTAATACCCGATCTTCACCGTTTCCACACACAACTCCACAAACCCGGGCCACCGATTCAAAACGCGTGTCGCCCTCTTCCCGACATCCGGAACCGGGCGCGTTGTGACGTTCAGTCCCACCTTCCTGAACGTTCGGGTCGCACGATAGCTATGGTAGTCGCTGGTCAGCAGGACCAATTTCCCACCGCCACCCTGCAAAAGCTCTTTCGTATACAGCGCATTTTCGCGGGTACTCGTCGCTCGCGGCTCAGCGAGAATCGCTGACTCAGGCACTCCTTCCGCGACCAGGAAGCGTTTCATGGCCACGGCTTCGGGTTCGCCCGTACCGCTGCCCGTAACCACGATGCGGCTGAATCCGCCTTCCTGCCACGCAAAAATTGCGTACTGACACCGCAGGTAGGTTCCATAACCAATGATGCGTTCGTTCCCGCTGCCCGAAAGCACGATCAGCGTATCGCCGCGTGCATCATCCCACGGCCTTGCAAGACAACCAGCCCACCAGGAGACCAGTGGCGTCACCGTCACCAGGATCACAAGTGCGCCCAAACTCGCCAGCAAAATCAGACTAAAGTGTCCGAATCGTCTCAAACTGACCTGCTTTCCCGTAATTCCGCGGCGTCGCTATTCTGAAACGAAATGAATAATCGTCTTCATATAAGAGATAAAAACTTGCACACAGATTTTCCACTCCGGCGCGAACCAATCCGGTATCCAAGCTAAGTTGTTGCAGCAACTTAGGTTAGCCGTCGCCCGATTTTCACAGATCGCCAATTCAACGGAAAGCCATTTGCTCACCACTTATGTGGATCCTTATGGAAACCCTGTCTCCCATATCCGGCAGTTCCCTCATGGTCTCGCAAACCGAAAAACGTGCCCATCGCCGCTTTCCGTTAACTTTAAATACACAATTGCTGGGGTCTTGGCCGGCCCCACAAAACATCGATTCCGAAACCCTCGACGTCAGCGCCGGCGGCGTGCTCTTTCGGGTCAAACGTGCCCTTTCGGTCGGCGAAGAGGTTGAATTTCTATTGCGATTCGGCCCCGATCTCACCATGACCTCGCCGCCACTGCTCGTCCGCTTCTGGGGTAAGGTCGTTCGCACTGAAGACCGTCCCGATATCCCCGGCTACAATCAGACCGTTGCCGTGGAAATCCGTCGCTACGAATTCAGCAGCGCCGAGTCTTAGCGCGGTATTCTCTTCCCCTCTCCGTGCCCCCATCTGCCGCTGTTAGCGGATGTGGGCACCACGATCATCTCGTTTTGGCGTCCAACCACTTCTCCCCATTTATTGGAACCCACCGCTCCATCATCTCGACTAACCTCCCAATGTCACTGTGTGCCAGCACAATCCCGCGGTTCTCTCCCCGCACGAACCCTTCACTTACGGCATGATCGAACATTTCCAGCATTGGCGAATAATATCCTTCGACATTCAGCAACCCGCAAGGCTTCTTATGCAGCCCCAGTTGTGACCACGTCAGTACTTCGCAGAATTCTTCAAACGTTCCGAATCCACCTGGCAGCGCAATAAACCCATCCGACAAGTCCGCCATCATCGCCTTACGCTCATGCATCGAGCCGACCACATGCATCTTCGTCAGCCCTTTGTGTCCGATCTCTCGCGTCACCAGGTGACCGGGAATAACTCCGACCGCTTCTCCACCCGACTCCAGCGCTGCATCCGCCAGCGCGCCCATCAACCCGATCTTTCCGCCACCGTACACTAAGCCAATGCCGCGGTCCGCCAGGTGACGTCCGACCTGCTCCGCCGCCGCGCTGTAGGCCGGTCGCGCTCCCAAACTAGATCCACAGAACACACAGATACGTCGCATGACCGCCATTGTATCCGTTGCCGATTCGCAGCATAAAAAAACGCGACGCCGCAGGCGCCGCGCACATTTCCATTCACGAACGTAGAACGCAAACCTTAATTCAAACTGCAATTGCTTGTGGACCCGCCCGGCACCCTCAATCCGCCGCAGTCCGGCGCAATGACCTTATTTCATCCAGGAACAGCACTTCCGGAGTTCCGATGACGCCTGACTGCTGCATGCCGGTTTTCAGTGACTCTGACGCAAAGAACGCACGCGCCATCTCCAGCGTCTCCCACTCAAAAAACAGCGCTAGATCGTTCGGATTCTCATGGCTATGGAACATCCGGCAACTCAACTCGCCGGCTCCATGACGGATCCCAAAGTGCCCGTCGAATACCTGCTTCCAGCGAGCATAATCAGCCACTTTATGTCGTACGAGAACAATCACCATGGTTCCTCCAGTTCAGGGGCGCCGATTTGATTCCTGACATACTAGGACAGCCGCCGACCCAAAAAAAGTGACATTTGAATATAGCGGCGGTGATTTCCCCGTTTGGCCCAAATTTCAGCTATGATCGACAGCCACTCGGGTCTCCAGGTGCATCCAAATACCACAGCAGCCGAGGGAACACTTATGCCAGCCTGGAAAACATTCGACGACCAGACCGCCACGGCTCTCAAGCAGCGCCTCGATGAAAATGACGTTTCGATCCAGGCCCTTTCGCAGCCTCTATTCGAGCACCGCGATTCCGTCGTGGTCGCACCCACCCTGCAGAAAGGCGCGGCCCTCGTAATCACCGCTCGCCGAAAAACGCCCGTCTCGGCTGTCCCTGTCCTCGAGCCCACAGCGGATGCAAATCCTATGATCGAATCGGTGCGCCCGGAACCGGCACCGCCCGAGTCGGAATCAAGTTTGCCGCCCGTCGCCGAAAGCGTAATCCCGATCCAGCACCAGGCGCAACTGAAGGAAACCGAATCCGCTCCCTCTACTGAGCAGTCACCCGCCGAGTTCATCTTCGGCCCGACTACCTGGGAACGCCCCGAAATTTTCGAACCTGTGCCCACCGAATCCCGGGTCGAGCACGAAACCTCCGGCACCGATCCTGCACTTTGGGACATCCCCTCGGAAGCCATCCCGCAACCTGACGGCAACATTGAAACCGAGATTCCCTGGCACGACGCAATCCAGTCGGAACCACCGGTTATCGAAACTAGCCCCGTATGGGACGACGACCGCCACGTCGCCACTGGCTTCCTCGGCCTCGACGACTATGTCGAAGACGAAGAAGAAGTCGCCCGTTCAAAACGACCGTGGTGGAAAAAAATCTTTAGCGACTAACTAAGATTTCGTCTAACACTAGGCGCCTCCAACGCCTGACACCTACTTTCTTTCTTCCTTCTACTCATCCCGCAATATCTATAAGCTGGACCAATATGATAACTATTTGGTGACTATCGTAACTTCGCGCTCAATAAAGAATTCGCATTGAACCGTCGTGTGTCGCTAAAATTCGTATACCTCCCGGGAGAAAGTGACGCATGACTCATGAAGCATACCCCGCTTGACCCCAGCGCCATAGGCTCTAGACTCCGTAATAGTGTTGGCATCTTATCGGCGGTTGTTCTGGCCATAACCCTTACCGCCTGCGGCGGCGGAAGCACTTCCGGAGGGGGTGGCGGTGGCGGCGGACAAGTCGTCGGCATCACTATCAACCCGGCAACCAGGAGTCTTGGCGTTGGAGAAAGCGCTACCTTCACCGCCACAGTCACTAATACTTCCAATACCTCGGTTTATTGGCTCGTCGTGGAAGGCAATAGCGGCGGGACGATTACCTCGGCAGGCCTTTACACTGCTCCCAATACGGCAGGCACCTATCATGTCCTCGTAACTTCGCAGGCCGACACCACAAAATCCGCAACGGCAGTCGTCACCGTGTCGGCATCCCCAACCCGAACCGTCACTGGATCCACCGTCGTTACCTTTCATACAACCGATACGACCGGCGCATTTACCCCCCCTCAGGATGTTCCACAGAACGCTTCGACGTTCGCGCTTGCGGCTCTCGTACCGAATGGGAATGGTGGTTTTACCAGTATCTCGGGCACAGGTGCCTCCGATGGCACCTATTCGATTACAGGAGTTCCGACCGGTTACTTCTGGCTGACCGACGGAAGGGGAACCTTCGTTTGGACGCAGAACAACACCGTCGACACCGGCATCGATTATATCGGCGACTCAACAGTGACGATAGGCAGCGCAACAGTCTCGCTTACCATGACCGGTGCTTCAGCATGGCAGACCAGTGATTTCGCCATCTTCTACTCACCGAACACCGGAACGTACAAGCGATTCTTTACCAGCGGCTCCGCCGGTTCCACGTCGCTTAGTGACGTGATCGATCTCACCTCTCCACTCCTGAATTCGACTAAAGGTGACTATGCCATTGTCTACCAGTTGGTGCACCACACGGTAACCGGTGGCGGCTACAAGGCTGTGGAACGTTTCTATTCGCAACCGGACCCGTTCAGCACCCCAAATGGAGTTCAGACTCAACTCAATGCAGCATTCACACCGGTCACGAACAACAGCACAGTTCATTTGTCTGTAAACGCTTCTCAGTTCGCAACTTTCACGCCCCTGATGGGCCCTGGTGCAACTAATTCTTCCACGTGTCTGGGGGTTCAGGCCCTGCCATCGAGCGCTGGCACTGGCTTCACCAATAATGTAGCTGGAGATGTCATCTTGGCCGACGATTGCCAGTCTGGCACCCCCAACCTGGCGGATAGGAATTTGGGAGACATCCCTTACGGCGATCCCTACTTCCCTCCGAACTGGCCATTGTTCGCGGAATTCGTACACATGGTTTCGGTGCCATACACATTGCCCGGAACGACTGCCGCCTACAATGCGACCGCCGGCAACATTGCTTACAACACAACGTTGCCTACCAGCACGGCTCCCATCGTGCCTCTGGTCGGCCCTGTATTGAACCCAACCATCAAGGCATACGGGAGTTCAACAAGTGTCTCCTTTCAGTCTAATGCCAGTGGAGTGGGCACTAGCCCTGTGATAGCTTGGGACTCTCCATCCGCATCCTTCGGAACTCCCACAGAATACGTGGTCACCATCACGGCGCTGGCGAACTCCAGTGGAACCACCGTGGCACAAACATTAGCATCCAAAACTCTCTGGATTGGGGGGGGAGTTCATTCAATACAGGTCCCGCCCGGCGTTATGACGACCGGCAACACCTATTTCATAGAGATTTCCGCCGTCGTTGCTACAGGCCTGGATGCAGAGTCTTCGCCTTACCGGCGAAGCCTACCATACGGCCAGTCTGACGTGCTGTCCGGCCTGATAACGCCATAACCATTTGCGCTGTTCATGAAATAGAGGCGGCAGATTTTCTGCCGCCTCTATTTTCCGGACCGTGCTTCAATTTTGCCGCAATGGACAGCGTCTCAGATCACCATCACTTCCTTGTACTCTCCAAACACCTTCCGCATTGCATCCGAAATCTCGCCCACCGTGCAATTCCAATTCACCGCGCTGATAATTGCCGGCATTAGATTCCCCCCATCCCGTGCGGCATTCTCCACGCCCGATATCCCATCCCCCCATAACTTCTTATCGCGCTTCTCCCGGAACGCCCTCAACCGCTCCACCTGCTTGCGCTCCAGCGCCTCGTCGATCCGCTGCAACGGCACCGGATTCTCGTGTTCCACCTGGAATGCATTGACGCCCACTACCAGTTGCTCGCGCTTATCCACCTTCTGCTGATATTCGTACGACGCGTTCTGAATTTCCTGCTGAACGAATCCCTGCTCGATCGCCTTCAGCATCCCACCTAGCGCATCAATCTTGTCGAGATACTCCACGGCTCGTCGCTCCAATTCATTCGTCAACGCCTCAACATAGTACGAGCCCGCCAGCGGATCGATCGTCTGCGGCACACCGCTCTCGTATGCGATGATCTGCTGCGTCCTCAGCGCGATTCGCGCCGAGTTTTCCGTCGGCAGCGCCAGTGCTTCATCAAACGAATTCGTGTGCAGCGACTGTGTTCCGCCCAGCACCGCCGAAAGCGCCTGCAGCGCCGTACGCACAATGTTGTTCTCTGGTTGCTGCGCAGTGAGCGTCGAGCCACCCGTCTGCGTATGAAACCGCAGCATCATCGACTTCGGGTTTTTCGCCCCGAACTTCTCCTTCATGATCCGCGCCCACAGACGTCGGCCCGCCCTGAACTTCGCCACCTCTTCCAAGAAGTTGTTATGGCAGGCGAAGAAGAACGCCATCCGCGGGGCAAACTCATCCACCGGCAAGCCCGCGTCGATCGCCGCTTTCACGTACGTCATCCCGTTCGCCAGCGTAAATGCGATTTCCTGCACCGCTGTACATCCCGCCTCGCGCATGTGATACCCGGAGATCGAAATCGTGTTCCACTCCGGCACGTTCTCCCGGCAGAACGCAAAAATATCCGTGATAATCCGCATCGCCTGAGTCGGTGGATAGATATATGTTCCGCGCGCGATGTACTCTTTGAGCACATCGTTCTGGATCGTCCCGTTCAGCTTCTTCGCGTCGGCGTTGCACCTCTGCGCCGCCACGATATACATCGCCAGCAAGATCGACGCCGTCGCATTGATCGTCATCGATGTCGAAACTTTTTCCAGGTTGATCCCGTCGAACAACCGCTGCATGTCCTCGATCGAATCGATGGCGACCCCGACCTTCCCTACCTCGCCCACCGAAAACGGATTGTCCGAGTCATACCCAATCTGCGTGGGCAAATCGAACGCCACTGACAGCCCGGTCGTCCCATTGCCCAGCAGGTACTTGTATCGCTTGTTCGACTCCTCGGCGTCTCCCATGCCCGCGTACTGGCGCATCGTCCACAACCGCCCCCGATACATCGTCGCCTGCACTCCCCGCGTGTACGGGAACTGCCCCGGATACCCAAGCTCCTGCTCGTAATCAGACCCCGCTAGGTCCGCAGGCGTATAAAGCGGGTGCACCTCAATATGCGAAGTCGTCTCAATGTGCTCGGATTTCGCGGCCACCGCCGCCGGCTTCATCTTCCTATCGGCCATCTCCGGCCTCTCTATTAGTGTTGTGAGTCTGTTTGGGCGGGAACGGCCGGCCTCGGCTGCCCGGGCGAGCGAAACTCGACTAGTCTTACTGCTCTTTCCTTCGCGCCCGCCAGAACGACGTCACTCCGAACCACGCGAACATCACCGTGAACGCCACGATGATCCCAAACTTGCCGAGCGAAATCTGCCCAGCCAACATCCGCGGATACTCGCGCAAAACTGCAAATCCGCCGACCACCGCAAAACAGAGAAATACGAACCCCGTGACCTCGAGAAACAGCAGGTGCAGAACCTTCCCCACGGCACCAAAGAACGCCCCAGCGCCACGCATGAAGCTCATCGCGAATCGGCGCCCGTCCGTCCCCCGTAACACTCGAATAGCCGTCCCCAGGCCGGTTCCTGCCGCCCGAATCGTGCCTCCCGAATTCCTCGCGCCGCTCTCTGCCACGCAGCCATTCTAACAACCGTGTCGTCGCTCGCGCCCGCGGAAACAACTACTCACCTTTCAAACCATCGCCCCGAGTCCTGCCACACCGCTGGTTTATAATTAAGGCTTCTGCCCTCAAATATTGGAGTAACTGAAACATGATTCGTTTCTTGCAGACCAAGGGCCGGGTTCAGCAGATCCTGCTTATCGGCTTCCTCTCCATCATTTGCTTCATGATGGTCGTCACCCTGATCCCTGGCGGCTCCGCCCTTACCGACTTTCTCGGTTTTGGCTTGAATGACCAGACCGTTGCCAAGGTTGGCAGCCAGGAGATCTCTGTTCAGGAAGTCCAGCAGCGCGCCCGCGACTACGCCCGCCAGCAATACCCTCAGATTCCGCCTGACAAGGTGATGCCCTTTATCATTCCGCAGGTCGCCAACATGCTCGTCAGCCAGCACATCGTGCTCAACGAGGCCAACCGCCTCGGCCTGACCGCAACTAACGCCGACCTTCGCTACATGCTCGAGCACGGCCCCTTCGCCCAGATGCTTTTCCCGAACGGCAAGTACGTTGGCGAGGACCAATACAAGGCATTCGTCTCCAATCAGTTCAACTTGAGCGTCCCTCAGTTCGAAGACGAGCTTCGCCAGCAGATCACCATGGATAAGCTCCGCGACGCCATCGAAGGCGGCGTCATTGCCACCAAGGCGGAAATCCAGAAGCAGTTCGACGCCGAGAACGTGAAGGTAAAGTTCGACTACGCCTTCCTCTCTCTCGACGATATCGAAAAACAGGTAAAGCCCAGCGACGCCGAACTTCGTGCCTACTACGAAAAGCAGAAACCGCAGCTCACCAATACGATCCCTGAGAAGCGCCAGATCCGCTACGTCCTCGTCGACTACGTCAAGGCTGGCGGAGCCGTGACTCAGGCCGACCTGCAGAACTACTACAACCAGCACATCGACGAGTATCGCGTCCCTGAGACCGTTACCGTGCACCACATCCTTATTAAGACGCCAAGCCCGGGCCCCGACGGCAAAGTCGACCAGAAAGCCGTCGACGCCGCCCGCGCCAAGGCTGAAGACATCCTGAAGCAGCTCAAGGCTGGCGCGAACTTCGAAGCCCTCGCCAAGAAGTACTCCGAAGATCCCGGCAGCAAGGACAAGGGTGGACTCATCGGTCCCATCCGCCGCGGTCAGACCGTTCCCGAATTCGAGCAGGCGGCATTCAATGGCAAGAAGGGCGAAATTGTCGGCCCGGTGAAAACCAGCTTCGGGTTCCACATCATCCGCATCGACGACAAGACCCCAGCGCACCTGAAGTCACTCGACGAAGTCAAGCCTCAGATCGAACCGATGCTCGCGCGCCAGAAGGGTCAGGCTGCGGCCGAAGCACTTGCCAAGTCTCTTCAGGCATCCGCAACTTCCGAGGGTCTCGATAAGGCCGCAGCGTCAAAGGGACTCCAGGTTGAGCAGAGCGATTACTTCGCTCGTGGCGCCAGCCTTCCCGGCGTCGGTACCTCATCCTCGCTAATGGACATCGTCTTCGATGCCCAGAAGACTCCCTCGACGCCGCAAGCCGTGCCCGTCGAGAACGGCTGGGCCGTCGTCCAGGTTACGGGTATCCAGCCCCCATCCACGCCGACGTTTGACCAGGCAAAGGCGCAGCTCACCGAGCAGCTCCAGCGTGAGAAGGCCGCGTCCGAACTCGAAGCCAAGACTAAGGAACTCGCCGACAAGGCGCACTCCGAGCACAACCTGCGGGCTGCGGCGAAAGCCGTGGGCGCCACCGTGAAGACCAGTGACTTCGTAAAACCCGACGATCAGGTTCCCGACGTCGGCCAGCTCACCGGTCCCGCCGCCGTCGTCTTCACCCTGAGGCCCGGCGAAATCAGCGGCCCCGTGCAGGCCGGCAGCAACGGCGTGGTCTTCGCTCTCGTCGACAAGCAGGAACCCTCGGCAGCCGAATTCGCGGCCAAAGAGGACCAGATCCGCCAGGCAGTCCTGCAACGCAAACGCTCCGAAGCCATCGAGATTTACATCAGCAGTCTGCGAGACAAGATGCAGAAGGACGGCAAAATCCGCATCAACCAAGCGCAGTTGAAGAAAATGGCCAGCGCCGAAGGCGACTAATACCTATCCCACAACAAATCAAACCGGGGAGCGTTTCCGCTCCCCTTGGTTTTGCACTCGTTGACTGATCAACGCCCAGCCGCCCGGGGCTGCGGCGGGCGCGCCAGCGTAGAACTGTGGATATTAAGGCGAGTAAACTCAACGCGAGTTCGCTTGAGACCTCGCGCTCTCCGCGCCCTCTGGTTCCCGTCTTTCGTTCTGCAAAAGACAAAAAGCCCTCGGGCATTTAGCCAAGGGCTTTCCGGAAAGAGAGATTTTCGCCTCTCGTGCCTGGCGACTACTTGCGGAGCTTCCGCCGAATCGCTCCGGCCACTCCGAACAATCCCGTGCCGAGCAGAGCCATCGAGGTCGGCTCCGGAACCGGCGGAGTGCCGCTTGGATCGAACAGAGTCCAATGCGATAAGCCGAGGCCCTGCCCGAGGCTCGCCGGGATGTCGACCGTCGTGAGACCTGCCACGTACCAGATGTAATCATCAGTACCGTACTTGGCAAGGAGATAGTCGTACCCCGATACGTCTATCGAAGTGCTGCAGTCCGTGCAGTTGCCCGTATTGCCGGCCAAGACCGCTGTCGGGTAGCTATCCGTGTTTGAGCTGCGATAATACGTGTAACTACCGATGGTCGTGGTCGAGTTGGCCGCCTGAGCAATCAGGTTGTTGATGTAGGCCACTTCGTCAGATTCGCTGGACGGAGTGCCAGGATGCACATAGCCCACATAGCTTGAGGAACTGAGATCGATCGTGTCTGCAAATGCCGTGCCGACGCCTAATCCGAGCAAGGCTACGAAAAGCACGCCAATCACGAATTTCTTTGTCATAGATTGTCTTCTCCCCTTCGTTTTACCCCATGCCCAATCCAACTTGTTTGGGCGTTCATTAATAGGTGGCCAGTCGGAACTGGAAAGTAAACCGCACCAGGTACCCTTGAGGGTTGCAATTGGCCATCCGCAACACGCCAATAGGTGCCATCTTATTTTCAGTAACTTACGGCTAAGCTCAAGGCGAACTTGATGTGGGTATGCAAACTTCTGCACATCGAGGGAAGGGACTGGCCTTTAGTACAGGTACCTTGGTAAGGGGAATTGTCGGAATTGCCACCCTCTTGCAACTGCAGTAACGGGGTGGAAACAAATGACGAATTAGCGGCCTACGCCTCTGGCAACGTCTCCGAGGTCGCCCCCGCCGAGGCGATTTCCGTCTCCTGCCCGGGCACCGTTTGCGTTCGGCTCGGCAGGCCCGCGTCGCGAATCTTGTAGAGCAATGCGCGGTAGCTGATTTTCAGAGCTTTTGCGGTTTTGCGGCGATTCCAATTGTTGGCTTTCAGAACTTTGAGGATCAGTTTCGCTTCCAGTTTGCGAACCGCTTCGCGCGTCACCTTGCGCAGCGAAACCTGTCCATCGAACTCGACGTCCAGACTGATACCGTCTTTCGGCGGCACACATAATTCCATCAAAATGGAATCTGGCGTGCCGAGAATGACGTAGCGCCGGATCAGGTTCTGCAATTCGCGGATGTTCCCCGGCCAGTGATAGCGCAGCATCTCATTCATCACCGCCACAGGAAGCGGCTTCACCTTGGCGTTGTACCGCTCTCCATAGGTTTGAACGAAGTAATCCGCGATTACCGGAAGGTCGGCGATCCGTTCACGCAGTGGCGGCGTGCGAACCGTGATCACCGCGATGCGGTAATACAGATCCTGTCGAAAGGTTCCTTGCGCAACTTCGGCGTGCAGATCGCGGTTAGTAGCGCACACCAGGCGCAGCTTCGTTTGCCGCATCTCCTGTCCGCCGATCCGCATATACGTTCCATCCTGCAGCAGTTGCAGGATCTTCGCCTGCAGGTCGTAGTCGAGTTCAGAGATCTCGTCGAGGAAGAGCGTGCCGCCGTTTGCGTGGTCAACTCTGCCAGGTTTGACTGCGAATGCACCGGTAAACGCACCGCGCTCGTACCCGAACAGTTCGCTCTCCAGCAAATTGCCGGGAATTGCAGGACAGTTCACCTTTACGAAGTTCCCGTTGGAAACACCTGAGTATTGATGGAACATCCGGGCGATCAGGTCTTTGCCGGTTCCGCTTTCGCCGGTTAACAGAACCGGAATGTTGACCGCTGCCGCCCGCTCAATAACGCGACGGATCTCAGCCATTGCCGGCGAAATGCCGAAGATTACTTCCTCCGGTGGGGAATCCGAATCCGGATTCACGCCGGCAGCGCGTTGTGCAGCAATATCCATTTCTGTCGTATGCAGAAACTTGCACTTTTGCTGCCAAACAGTTGCACATCGCGATTTAGCGTAAGTTACTGATTCTACGAAGCGTCACTCCTCACCGGTGTCGCAGCGCTCCATTCCACTCCAGCGAATCTCCCGAATTTCGTGAGCACTGCTTTTCCTATGGGAAGTTACTTACCACTTATCAATGCGCTGTAAATGTTTTCAATCAGTTATCACTATCTGAAATGAAAAAGTATGAAACTTTTGTAACACCTGTGAGAACTTCATTGACTTTCCACAACAACGAATCGTACTATCAGTTTCCCTCCCCAGAACGGCAGCAAGGGTATTACCAGGCATTTCGAAAGGTCGCAAAAAGGGTTGAACTCGCTGAAGCGAGCAGTCCAGTCGTGCGCGACATTCCAGTTCTAACCCTCTCCCGGTGGCGCGACAACCGACGTCAGTTCGCCTGTCAGGAGAATCGGCTTGAGTATCAATCAGCAGGTTTCGTTTTAGGGGTGATGAAATGTCAGCAGCCGCAACAGGAGCGTTTTCTCATGCCAGCTCCGAACCTCAGCCTTCCCGTCGTCGCAGCATTTTATTGATCGAGGACGATCCCGGCCTGCAGCAATACGTGCGCACCGTTTTCGACCGCGATCAATACTCGCTCACTGTCTGCGCCACCGGTGACGAAGGGCTCTCGAAGCTCCACATGCGGCCTGACCTCGTTCTGCTCGATATGTTTCTTCACGAGTCCGACGGAATGGAAGTTCTCCGCCAGATCAAGTCGGCGGCACCTTCGCTGAAAGTCATTGGGCTCTCCTGCTGCCACGATTCGCGCTTCAGTGTTAACGCAATGCGTGCCGGGGCGCGCGATGTCTTGCTCAAACCCTTTCAGCGGAACGAGTTGCTTGAAGTTGTCGAACAGGTGCTTGGCCCCAACGATCCCAGCATTGAGACAAACCAGATTCGCCTGGACGACCAGAACGTCTTCATCTTTGCCAGCCAGAGCATGCGCGAAATTCGTTACCAGTGCTCTCTGGTTGCCCGCGTCGACATTCCGGTCCTGATCCTTGGCGACAGCGGAACCGGAAAAGAAGTCTTGGCCAAGTACATTCATAAGACTTCGCCCCGTGCCAGCCGCATGTTCCTCAAAGTGAACTGCGCCGCCATGCCCGGCGACCTTCTGGAAAGCGAACTGTTTGGCTATGAACAGGGAGCTTTCACGGGCGCGAACCGTTCCAAGCCCGGAAAGTTCGAACTCGCCAATCACGGCAGCATTTTCCTCGACGAAATCGGAGAAATGCCGCCGGCCTTGCAGGCGAAGCTGTTGCACGTTCTGCAGGACGGAACGTTCTCTCGCCTCGGCGCGCGCAATGCCGTAAAGGTCGACGTTCGCGTCATCGCCGCCACCAACATCGACATAAAAGCAGCCATCGCCCAGAAGCGCTTCCGCGAAGACCTCTTCTACCGCCTGAACGGCTTCACACTCAATCTCCCGCCATTGCGCAAACGCAAGGAAGAGATTCCAATCGTCATGCAATATTTCGTAACCCGGCTCGCCGACGAGTTCGGCCGCGAAACTCCGCCCATCTCCGATCAGCTGATTCAGGCTTGCATGGATTACGATTGGCCCGGCAATCTGCGCGAGTTGGAAAATTTCGTTAAGCGCTACATCGTGCTCGGCGACGAATCCCACATGATCGCCGAACTGATGAGCCTCACTCCGGTAGCTGCGATGCGCGCCCCCGGCTCTTCCTTACCGAATCCCGGCGACCTCAAGAAGCTCGTCCGCAACCTGAAGGAAGATGCTGAACTGGAGGCGATCGCCCGCGCCCTCGACAAAACCAACTGGAACCGCAAGCAGGCCGCGACCGAGCTGAAGATCAGTTACAAGGCGCTGCTTTACAAGATCAAACAGTACGGTATCCAGCCGCCGCCAGACGGCACATCGGCATAGGCCCTGATCCTGGATGAGTCAGAAAATAAAGTTCGACAAGGTTGTCATTCAGACCGGCGGCCAGGTCTTTAAGGGCTACATCGAATCGCACCAGTGGGAAGAACTGGAAGGACTCCTGGTACAGGGCCCTCGACGCCTCCCCGACGTAATCCGCATGCGCTGCGTCGAAGACGACACCTTTCGTGAAATCCCGCTCAACGGGCTCAAGGCGGTGTTTTTCGTAAAGAGCTTCGAGGGACAAGGTAAGCGGAACGATCTGAAGTTCTTCTCCAACGCCCCGATGGTTCACGGCGTCTGGGTGCAGTTGCAATTCAAGGACGGCGAGATCATGGAAGGGATCGTCCTGAACGGCATGCATCACCTGGTTGAGCCGGGATTCTTCGTTCATCCCACGGACCCGGACGCGAACAATAAGCTGGTGTATGTGCTGAAGTCAGCATTGGCAGACTTCCGCGTTCTGGGCGTGCGTTCACTTTGAAGAAAACGGACTAGAACAAAAGCCGCCGAATAGTTCGGCGGCTTTCGCATTCTATTGATATTGATCTTTACGGCTCCGATCCATTCAAGAACTCGTAATTTTGAATAGCGGCAGCTATGCCGATGCCGATCGCGCTGGGTGGCATGACCCGTATGATCTTGCCGCGGCAGCGCACGCGCAGGCTTGTCGACAGTGTGATTTCCGGCGGGAAGGTTATGTCAAATTCCAGCTGCGAATCGCCGAGCCAAGCCGTATCGGTGTAAAACAATACCCCCCGAGCACTCACATCGCAGGTGAACGCTTGCAGCGATCGGTCGCCCGACCTCAAGGTCAACGGCAACTTAAGCTGGAAACGCGTGGCGCTACGCCTCTCCATCGAGGTCACGTTTGCATTCATTCGGACGAGGTCCATTTCTGGGTAATCGCCAGCGCACTCGTCATTCGCATCGTGGGAGAGCCTGTCTCTCATGCTTACCGTCCTTAAATTCCCGGCTCTTCCCGTACTCATCCCACAACTTCTGTTGCATTTCATAGACCGAATGGAAGTTACAGATTCTCAAGCTTCTTTTCTGGTGCCATATCTCGGAAGTGCAGAAACTTGCACATTTTGGGAAAATTCGTTAGCTTTTGCGTCCGCTGTTGACGAATTAAACACGGTGCGCAAACACCTGCACAAAACTGCCGGTCACCGCGCACAGCAACGACCCGAAGCGCCCGTCATAAGCGGCATTTCCGCACCCTCTCAACCTCTAACTCCCCTGTTTTCTCCGGCGCAGGCGCCCAAACCCCCAGCGTCTTCCAGTTACTTCTGTAATGAACAGACTGCTGTTTCTGTTTGTGCGGCTGCTGACAAAAAGGTAAAAACACGGGAGTAATTCCGCTGGGGGCATTCCTGCGTGGATATTCGCGGGCTCAATTTGGCGCTTTCGTCCGTGCTGCTGCTGATCTTTGCGTGGATCCTGCATAAGCAGCGCCGCGGACAAACGCAGTTCTGGTTCGCCGGCTGGCTTGCCCTGGTCGGCGCGACCGCGCTGAGCTTCGTTTCAGCCGTCTCGCCCGACATCGCGTCCACAGTATTGGTCTGCGCGACCGAACTCGCGGGGGCGCTGTTCATCGCCTCCGTATCTACCCTTTGCGATCATCCCGTTCGGCGCTGGCTACTCGCGTTTGCGATTGCTGTGCCGTCGATTGCCTTTACGATCGCGGGACAAACTACGATTCGCTATTCGATTTCAGCGCTCGCAATCGGATCCATCGCTCTCGCTGGCATTGCAGCACTCGAATTGAGCCACCATGGCAAGACCGCTGTCTATCCGTGGACAGCGCTGGTTGTGGCAGGCCTGATCTGCTCAGCCACCGCCGTTGCGGCGGTTGGACACGGCTTTGACTACAGTCTCCGGATACTCGTTTCCAGTTTGTTCCTGGTTGCCGGCTGCCTCTATATCCGTAAGTTTCCGCGTTTCTCGCTGGGCGTGCTCATCGCGTCATGCGGATTGTTCTCCTGGGGCGCCGCGCTGTTCCTGGATCCCTCGGTGTTGCCGGACCCGACCATGTCCGAGTCCAACGGACTCTTGGTGATTGCAAAATACCTGGTCGCGATCGGCATGATCGTTACCATCCTCGAGGAGCAGATTGAGGAGGCAGGTGTCTACAGCCAGCAACTTCTGCACCAGGCCAATCACGACATACTCACGTCGTTGCCAAACCGGATCCTGCTACAGGACCGCCTGAACCAGGCGTTGGCTCGTTGCCGCCGCAGCAAGAGCATGATGGCGGTCTTCTCCATCGACCTTGATCGCTTCAAGCACATCAACGACAACTTCGGACATCGCGTCGGCGACCTGTACCTGAAAGAAGTCGCACAGCGACTGGCATCCCGCGTACGCGACGGCGATACAATCGCGCGAACCGGTGGAGACGAGTTCACCGCAGTCCTGGAGAACGTCCGCTCGCCCGAAGATGCTTCCAACGTCGCTCGGGCGTTGCTGGAAACCTTGCAGCGACCGCTGCTCATCGAAGGCTCCAACCATCTGGCTTCGGCAAGCATTGGAGTCGCCGTGTATCCGTTCGATGGGGGCGACTCGGACGCGCTGCGCCGCGCGGCCGAACAGGCCATGTTCCGCGCCAAGCACTCCGGCTCAGGACACCTCGAGACGTCAACCGAAGAAGCCCGCGAGACGCTCGAGATCGAAAGCACGTTGCGGAGGGCGCTCGAGATCGGCGGCTTCCACCTGCAGTTCCAGCCGCAGGTTCGGCGCGACGGCTCGATTGCCGCGCTGGAAGCTCTGCTTCGTTTCCGTCACCCGAAGCTTGGCATGCTTCCGCCTTCGCGTTTCATTCCGATCGCCGAGGAAAGCGGGCTGATCGTTCCCATTGGCGACTGGGTCTTGCAGGAAGTCTGCCGTCAGGGCGTGGAGTGGAAATCGCGCTTCGGGACAGGCGTAAAGATCGCGGTCAACGTTTCGCCGCTGCAGTTCTCGCGCGCCGACTTTGCGATGAATGTCGCGTCGATTTTCCGGAAGAGCGGTTACGATCCGAGCCTGATCGAACTCGAACTTACTGAAACTCTGGTCATGCGCGATGTCCAGGAATCTTCGCGTCAGCTTAGCCAACTCAAACGTCTGGGGTTCCACATCGCGGTCGACGACTTCGGCACCGGGTATTCATCCCTCAGCTACCTGCACCAGTTGCCGATCGATACGCTGAAGATCGACAAATCCTTCATCGACAAGGTCACCGAGCCGTCGGGAACACGCCCGATCGTCGAAGCCGTGTTGTCGCTTTCCAAGAGCTTGAGCCTGACGACGATTGCGGAGGGCGTGGAAACCAGCGAGCAGTGCGCGATCCTTAATCACCTCGGCTGCGACATCATCCAGGGCTTCTACTTCTTCAAGCCGCTTCCAGTCGATTCTGTCGAGCAATTGCTGTTGACGAAGGTCCCGTACAGCCAGACCCAGAGCTTTGCGCCGGTGCCGGCGGGCGACTAGGTAGCTTGGATTGAGAGAGGCCCCTATTTTTCGCTCCGTTTGTCTGCAACAGTTACGGAAATTTCCCTGCTACCCGCCTTAAAAGAAAGAACTTAAATCTAAAAATCTAAACATGTCGTTCATCTTCAGGATCTTACGCGGAAAAAATGGCGATTTCGGTGTGTGTTATCGGACATTGAAGGAGTTGCCAGGCACAAGATTCAAGGTGCAAGACATCTCGCAGTCCGCCATCCGCAATCCCCCGTTCTCAGTTCGCGGTTAAACAGAAATGGCGCGAGTCCGAAGGACAACTGGCCGACGGAATCGCGCCCTGCTGGGCAAGCATAATGCGACACCACGGCTTGGAGCAGTGCGAATGCAGAAGTCGCGCGGAATTGAGATCCGTTGAGGTTCAGACTCAAAATTCGCATAGCCCACCTATTCATCACTGACTTGAACAAACCCGATTGCCCGCAGGACCGGGATAGGCAGCGGGAGTAGTCACCTTATAAGCAGTCGATGTCACGTCAAAAGGGTAGAGATCCCCTTGACTGGTCCGTTTCGAGGGAGGAACGTAACAGAATTCATAACTATTCGCAAAATCGTCCTCGATGTCGCGGGCAATTGAATCGCTCTGTGTCTTTGAGGTAACTTCGAAGGCCATCCCGCCAGTGCCCACCGCGGCTTTCGCGAGGACTGCGTAGGTTCTACTGTTTGCGGTATCGCTGCGCGCGATGTGCAGCATGATGGCACGCGGTTATTCCCACTCATCTGTCTGGTTGCTGCGCCCGTGATGACAGACAATAAGGTTCCGCAGAACAGATAGGGGTTTAACTGCAAGCCAAAGTCAAACTGCCCTGCCCTTTCGCGCTGAACTGCGTTGGGAGAAGGGTGGGGAGGGATTCGTTGGTAATCACCCACACAACGGGATATGAGCCACGCCTCCGTTCCTCATTTGCGAACTTCTCCCGAGTCACCGGTCCGGTGATCTTCGATCTGGAAGCGAAGAAACTCATGAATCGCTTTCAACGCTTCGGAGTTTTTTGTACTAATTAGAACTTTTCCGCCGGTCTTCGTCTCCAGGTATTTGTAACTGATCTCTCCCTTCAGCCGTTGCATGGTAGGAACGCCGGGAGGAACACGGCTGTGAGTCATCTCGGGAGCGGAGAAGTCGCCGCCCTTGAACGCTTTCGATATTTGCTGGAGGTGGGCCCTGATCTGGCCGCGGCTGACCGCGTCATTGGGATCGTTCGCCTGCACTTCGATGAAGCCACCTGCTGGTGTCAATCCGAAATGGTGAGTGGTCTTCATATGGCTGAAGCCCATTGCCATGTCGCCGTGCTTGTTCACATCCTCGTAGTGCTTTCCATCCTGCATGCCGGACATGGAGTGTTCATGCTCATGTTGCTGCGGCTGCGACGAACTGACTTGCGCTGCTACGCGCCCACAGGTCGCGAATACAAGAACCGGGATCAACGCCGCAATAGGCAAAGCACGCTTGCTAAACATGCAATGCTCCTTTCAACGGAACATTTTAGTCCTGTGAGCCGGGTGATGGGCCGGTAGCCGATTCGATGCGTGATGTGTGTCACATCAAGGGAAATGGAAAGATCCTAGCCTGTGTTCGTCGACGGAAACACCGCCCGATTCCGGGCGCACAACACGCCGAAAGGCCACGATAGGCGAGGGCAAAATTGGCGACGGTCAACAGCAACACGGCACTAGGGAAGGCGCCTGCGACGCCTGCGGCTGTTGCACCGCCGTCGTTAGCTGCGTTGTTTACGGCATTCCTGACTCTCGGACTGACCGCCTTTGGCGGTCCCGCGATGGTGGCCTACATCCGGGAACTGGCCGTCGACAAGAAGCGGTGGGTGGACGAGGAGTCGTTCGAAAGCGGGGTTGCGCTCTGCCAGGCGATTCCAGGCGCGACCGCGATGCAAAGTGCCGGGTACGTCGGTTTGCGGGTGCGCGGCGTGGCCGGTGCAGTCGCCACCTTCATTGGCTTCGGAGTGCCAGCGTTTGTGTTGATGATGTCGCTGTCGGCGCTCTACGGGCGTACGCACGAACTGCCCGTTATGTTATCCGCGTTCAGCGGACTGCGTGCGATCATCGTGGCCCTGGTCGCCAACGCAACGGTCACGTTCGGCCGAACCTCGCTGAAGCGCACGTCTCATGTCTTCATCGCTGCGATGGCGGCAGTTCTCTTCTTTGCCGAAGTAAGTCCCTTCCTGGTGATCGTGCTGGCTGGGCTGCTGGCCCTGGCCCTCTTCCGCGTTAGCCCAGGGCAGCCTGGTGCCGAGTTCGCGTGCCGCCCGATCGCGCCCACGACAAAAGCTGTTGCTGTTTTACTTGCGGCGGCGACGCTCGCGTTCCTAGGGCTCTGGATCTTCGAACGGCGACTTTTTAATGTCGCGGCGCTGATGTTTCGCATTGATCTGTTTGCTTTCGGCGGCGGCTTCTCGTCGATACCGCTTCTGTTCCACGAAGTGGTTGATGTCCGCCATTGGATTGACTCGAGCACGTTGCTGAATGGAATCGTACTCGGCCAAATCACCCCTGGTCCCATTGTGATCACGGCGACATTCGTTGGCTATCTTTTCGCCGGAGTTGCGGGCGGCGTGGCGGGGACCGTCGGAATTTTTCTGCCTTCGTTTCTCATGCTCGTGGCGGTAGCACCACATTTCGACCGCTTGCGCAGCTCGCCGCGATTCAACCACGTCATCGGCGGCATCCTGTGTTCGTTCGTTGGGCTGCTGCTGACCGTTACCGTTCGTTTTACACACAGCGTCCCCTGGGACTGGACGCACGTGCTGCTTGCGGTCGCCGCGTTCATCGCGCTGCGCTACCGCGTGAATGTTCTCTGGACCGTGCTAGTCGGCACGGGGCTCTCGATTGTTTTGTGCCGATGATGGACCCGTCAAGAGGGCAAACCCGGCTTCAGCTTCGCTAACACCTAAGAAGCGAATTCACTGCGAATCCGCATATCCACTTTGAGTTCCGAGCGCCAGGGCGACGCTTCGCTGCAATTTCAGTGTGCGGCCAAGCCCGTACATGTTCGACAATTCCTCATTCGTAAGCGATTTCTGCACTTGTGCCATGTAGCCTGCCCGGAAGCGGCGCTCGGCGGGCTCGATATTGTAGTTCATGGATTCGCGCAGGCGATCGGCAGCGCCAGCGAGAGTAGCCGCAAAGTCGGCGGCGCCCTCTTCGATTGCGAGTGCCGCGAAGCCGTCCAGCGCATACGAGATGGTGATGGTATCTCCGACAATGCTTCCGCCAGGAGTTACGCACATCCCAAGGCTCTCAACGAAGTGGGCTCGCGCAGAAGCGTAGTCACCCAGACCATATTCCGCGGCGGCCAAATTTGTGAGGATGTTAGATACGCCGTATGTGTTACCGAGACGACGGCAAATCTGCAGTGCCTCCTCGTATAACGGGCAGGCAAATTTGTCGTCACCTGTCGCGCGGGCCAGGTCGGCTTGCAGGTTGATTGACCTCGCAACTCCGAACTCGTCGTCCGCTTCGCGCGCCGCCGTGAGCGCTTGTTGGGCAAATACCAGTGCGCTGGAATGGTCGCCTTGCTCCATGGAAAGTCCGCCCAATCCACGGCAGAATAGAGAAACTTGGGATAGGTCCCCGATTGTGCGCCCTTCCGACAGGCCCTGCTCGTACATGGCACGCGCGAATCCGTAGTCTCCCTGGAACTTTGCGATATTCCCGGCGGTGCTCAACAGCTTGCAGCGAACCGCGCGCGGGACGCTCTCAGCGGCGCTCAGTATCTCAGTGAGTACGTTCAATGCCTCGGTCAGGTAGCCGCGGAAGAGCCAGAAATACCGGATGGCGGCAGCGATGCGCGCAGCGGTTTCGATTTCGTTAACAACAGACCAACTGAGCGCCGCCCGTATATTGTCGCATTCAAGGTCGAGGCGATGCAGCCAGGGGGCAGGTTGCGCGCCCTGCAAATGTGGCTCGGCTTCTTCGGCAACGGACATGAAACAGGCGGCATGGGCCTTGCGGACCGACCGGCCCTCGCAACTGCTTTCCAGACGCTCGAACGCAAATTCCCGAACCACCTCGAGCATGTAAAGGCGCGGCGCGGCTGCCCCGGTTTCGCGGACGGCGAGCAGGCTCTGGTTGACCAGTGAAGTAGTGCGTTCAATCACGTCCTTGTCCTGCAGCACGTTTTCGGCGGCTTCGACGGTAAAGCCGCCCGCAAAAACCGAGAGCGATCGAAAGAGTCGCTGCTCATCCTGGTTCAGCAGATCATAGCTCCATTCAATGGCGGCACTCATCGTTTGCTGGCGGCCCGGAATGTCACGCAAACCGCCGCTCAGCAGCTTCAGTCGATGATCAAGTCGGGAAAGAATGGACTGTGGCGAGAGCAGCTTGATACGCGCGGCAGCAAGTTCAATTGCAAGAGGTAAGCCCTCGACCCTCGCGCAGATCTGGGCCACGGTCGGGGCATTCTCACGTGTCAGCTCGAAGGTTGGCCGCACGGCTTTTGCGCGTTCCGCGAAGAGACGTACCGCTCCATAACGCGAAAGTTCGGTGAACGTGCATTCTTCAGGAGCATCCGGCGTGACGAGCGGCGGAACGATGTATTCATGTTCATCCCGCAACCGGAGGAGCGCACGGCTGGTAACGACGATCTTCAAGTTGGCAGCGACTGCGAGCAACTCGGCAATGCCATTAGCAGCGGGGAGAACTTGCTCGAAGTTGTCGAGGACAAGCAAGAGCTTTCGCGGGATGAGGTACTCCTTCAACGCGTCCGGGTTCGGCTCGGCACTCCTGATCCCCAGCACCTGCTCGATTGTGAAGGACACCAGTTCAGGCCGCCGAATATCGGTCAAGTCGACGAAGAACACACCGTCTACGAATTCTGGCCGCAACACCCCGGCAACGGCTTTGGCCAAGCTGGTCTTTCCGACTCCGCCGACACCGAGCAGAGTAAGAAGCCGGACATCGGGCCGTCGCAGTTCTGCGCAGATGTCTTTGATCTCACCCTCGCGGCCCAGAATGCATGCGGGTTGCGGGTGCATGGGGTTGGCCAAATGCGGCACCGAGTTGGGCGTTCCAGACGAAACCGCTGCGATGAACCGATAGCCTTTGCCGGATACCGTCTGGATAAAGCGAGGTCGCGAGGTATCGTCCCGAAGCGCCTGACGGATTCTGCTGATAGCGCTATTGATACTGTTGTCAGAATCGACGAAGACGTTCTTACCCCATATCCTTTCGACGATTTCTTCGCGCGTAACCAATTGTCCCCGGCGCTCAACCAGCAGTAATAACAACTCCATCGCGTTCGGTTTCAATCGGAGCGGAGTTCCGCGCGAGCGCAGTTCGTAGGCAGGAATATTCAGCTCGAACTCGTCGCCAAAGTGGAAGGAACCGGACAGGCATGGCTTCGGCAAAGCGACTCACCCCGAGAGCGGTCAGCATTCTACAACGGAGTCAAAACGGGCGACAACTCGCTACCCTGCAATCACTTGCACGAAAAGGAAAAAATAAGAATCGGGCAAGTTCGCGACTATGGCAGAAACGCGAGAACCGCAGCACCATCTCCGAGATGAAAACTCTCGAGAAGGAGCCCGAAATGAGAAGACAGTTCGCCGAGAATACCTACGAATTCACCACCAATTTCTGCCTGATGCTGTTAGCCGTGGTTTTGCTGCTGCCCCTGGCTGGCTTGGCACAAGAGCATGGCCCGACCTCTACTTTAGTCCAGCAGGTCCGCCAGGCGACCCGACAGTTCATCGACGTGAATGCAGCCACCGCAGCCGGATATGGGCCGTTCCTGGGCTGCGTCAGCGGCCCTGACCATGGTGCCATGGGAGTCCACTACGTTAACGGCACACTCGTGGCCGACGGCGAAGTTGATGTCGCGCACCCGGAAGCCCTGATTTACGAACCCTCCCAGGGAAAGATGCGCCTGGTCGGAGTGGAGTTCATCGTGGACGCCGCGACTTACCTGGCGAACCACAGCAACACTCCTCCAGTACTCGACGGACAAACGTTTAATCTCATTGGGATTCCCAATCGCTACGGCATTCCAGCCCCGTTTTTCGAATTGCACGTGTGGGCGTGGCGCGACAATCCCCAAGGCGCGTTTGTTGACTGGAATAACCGGGTGACCTGCGAGGGCCAGTAGCGTCTGCAATCACGGGCTAGGCGCGGACTAGAGGCGCGCTGTAAGTCAGATTGCAAACAATAGCCCCATATCTGCGAAAACCCGCAGATGTGGGGCACCGTCGTCGAAAGCCGGGTTTGAACCAACGATTCAGTGGATTACGGTAACGGAATTTCCGTAGCTGGGAGTAGCGGGTAACTGGTCTGCAAAAAAGGACACGGGCTGCCAGTTACCGTTTTGACTCGCGTCGCCATTAATCTGGATCGTGACATGATTGTTCATGCTGAATTGGGCAGTTGAATCCGGCACCGACCGGGCACCGATCCCCGCGATGTCCCAAAGGTCGTTCTGGAGGGTGCGGCAACCCCAGAGTTGGACGTTGACGGTATTGTTGCTTCCGCCGCCGGTGGTCGGAGAAGTATTATCCGTGCCAAGCGCAATGAACCCACCATGATCGAAATCTGTTTCACCATTGTTTCCGATCCACTGATCCCCGTGTGCCTCGAAATTGATGGTGTTGCCATCGGCCCGAGTGTTGTTTGAACTTAATCCGCCCACAAGGATCGTGCCGGCGCCATTGCCGTAAAATCGGTTGCCAGCCGAGAAGACATTGATCGTTGAGGCGACTGCCCGGTTATTGACGACGAGGCGGCCTTGCTTCTGTCCCCAGGACACGTTGCCGGACATCCGGACGTTGACCGTGCTGCCATGCGCTCCTTGGAAGTTCCCCATCCGGATGCCTTCGGAAAGATTGAAGTCGTTGTCGAAGAAGTAGCAGTCGTTGATGTCGGCTTCTATGGTTTGGCCCGAGGTTTGAGTGCCGAAGTTCAATATGTTCATGCCGCGCGTCGACCCGCTTGAGGCGACGTGAGCAACCCGGATGTAAGCCGTTCCGGGATCGAGCGGCTGAAGACCCGAGTCGATATTGGCCTGTGCAAAACGGGCGTTTCGAACCGTGAGCCACTCGAGTGCATTATGGCCGAGCCCCAGTCGGACGGCGGCATTCGGGCCGGTATTCACACCGTTCACGATCTGCGGGAATGAACTCGCGGGAAGATTGTACGCATCGATCGTCACAGCGCTTCTGTCGCCCACGACGCCCATCAGCGTCATATCGGGCTGCAACTCGATGCGGCCGCCCTTCGGACGCGCCGCGCCATTGCCATCCGTGTCCGAGAGCATGTAAGTTCCGGGCGAAAGCACGAGTGTCGCACCGGCGTTAGCGGGATTGTTGACGGCACTGTAAAGATCTTCGACGTTCGAGATCTGAACCACTTGAGCCTGCGCGCCCAGACTCGTTGCGAACAAGATCAACAATAAAAAACTCAAACTGATTTTTCTCATCTTCCTCTCTCCTGAGAAGGTTTTCTTACTGTCTTTGCATGACTCCTTGGTAGCCAGCGGTGCAATCGTCGGCAGCGTAGTAGTCATAGAGCGTTATCTGCTGCCCTGTCGGATCCACTTTCCCCGTCAAGGCCTCGAGACCAGTTCCCGAGTTCGAGTAAAGCTGGACGTAATTGCCGATTGCTGACGCTGCCAATGTGAAGGTTGCCGGGCATGTGTCGCCGGACATGGTCAGAGTCCCGGTGACCTGGAAATATCCGCTGACCGAATCTGCGAGTTTCGCCTGCGTCAAATCGGCCGTTATGGGGACCGTAATGGCTCCCAGGGAGAGCGATCCGACGTAATGCCCGTCCAGTGCGCTCACTTTCGCTGCCGTTATCGTGCCGCTGTACCCATCTGCGCACCCGCCGGTTATTTGGTATGTGCCGTCAGCCATCGAGAGCCTGTCCTCCGACAGAGTCGCGTCAATAATCAAGGTCTTACCTTCGCCGGCAACGGCGGATGTGACGAGGTGAATCTTGTTGCTTGAGTCCACCGAGCCACTTATCTGAATTGTGTCGTCGAATAAAAAGCAGGAGCCGACGATTGTATCGAGTGCTATATGCACGGTTCCGCTAACCGTCGAGCCTTGAAATCCAAGTGAGCCTTCAATCATCCTCGGTGGGGTAGAAGTGGCGGATTCTGGGATGAAATGCCAGCTTTCGTCGGCGGCAACAGATTGCGTGGTTGGCGGCGGCGATCCACCCCCAGGATTACCGGAGGGCAAAGGCCTGGCGGCAGTTCCCCCGCCGCAACTGATGCTCACCAGCAAAGCACCAAGGCAAACTAGCGATACGCACATCCTCATACATCCCCCCAAGAAAGGTGAAGTGCAGCGTGCCTCCTCAGCTACATCGCACGAGGCCACACCTTCGCCTCAGCGCAATGAGCAAGGGCCCGACGCAAGTAACACGCGGCAAGCAAAAAGGAACTCGACCGTCTACTTCGGCATACAGGCCTCTGAACTAAGCCCGCCGCCGTCAGCCCCTTGAGCCACTTGTTTATCTTCTGGTAACCCAGTCTGCCGAATGCCACGTCTTGCCGTAGAATCAAGGCCTTTTTTCGGCACTTGCATTCCGGTGGGGCAATCGGCGATATTGCCAATCCTCAAGTGGGGAGATAGCAGGTGCGGGTCGGACAAGTATTTCGAAAAAGTTCCTAAATTTCTTCAAGTATCGGAAAACCGGGTATATGCGCTCGTATTGCTTCGGAGACTTCATCCTTGACGTGGAGGAGCGGCGACTCCTGCGTGAAGGAGAAGTGGTACGCCTGACTCCCAAGGTGTTCGATACGCTGGCTTACCTGGTGGAACACCATGGTCACCTGGCCGGAAAAGACGAACTGATGGAAGCGGTATGGAACGATTCTTTTGTAGAAGAGGGGAACCTGCCGCGAACGATTCATATCCTGCGCCGGGCACTTGGGGAACACGATAACGACGCCAAGTACATAGAAACCGTGCCGACGAAAGGGTATCGTTTCGTCGCCGAGGTCAAGTTTCTCGACGGGAGCGTCGAGCCGACGCCCGAAACCTCGACAATCGTCCAGCCTTTATTACCAAAAGCCGAGCGTCATGAACTACCCTCCCGCCGCCGCATGGCACTTGTGGCCGCCGGCAGCCTGCTGGTCCTCGCTCTGGTGGCCCTCACCGGTTCTGGCTGGCGCAATGGAACCCCGGGATTTCAAAGGTTTCTGCCGCAGACAACGAGCGGGGCGGCGTATATGAAATACCAGGCTGGGCGCCTCTACATGGAACGCCAATATGGCGGTGATTACCAATTGGCGTTGATGAATTTTGATACAGCAACGAAGTTGGACCCGGATTTCGCGGCCGCTTACGCCGGGAAAGCCGACGCCGAAATCTTTCTGTTCTGGGATAGTGGTTCGCACGACGACATCGCCAAGGCTCGCCTTGCCGTAAGCAGGGCCCTCGAACTCGATCCCAGCAATTCATACGCGCACACGGTCCTGTGTCGCATTCGTGCGACTTATGACTGGGACTTTGCCGGGGCCGAAAAAGAATGCCGCCGCGCTGTTGAACTGGACCCGGCCAATCACGAGGCGAGGAGGGAACTGGCGTTCGTATTGAATTCCGTTGGCCGGCCAGATGATGCCTTGAAGGAGATGGAAACGGCCATCGCGCTTGCGCCTACCTCCTTCAACAAGCGGTCACGAGGATTGCTTCTTTATTATGACCGGCGTTTTGACGAAGCCATCGCGCAACTGGTGCAGGTGGAGGCCACCGACCCGGAATACTCGGAGAGCAACCGGTGGATCGCACGGTGCTTCGAGCAGAAGAAAGATTATGGCCAGGCGCTCGAGTTTCTCATCAGGTACCGCCAATCCGCCGGTGCCGGTTCTGTGGAAGTCGCATCGCTCCTGAATGCATTCTCCAACGATGGCTGGCCGGGAGTTCTTCGCGTCTCGCTGCAAAAGAATCCAGCCATCCCGACTTTGGAAACCGCCGGGACCTTCGCGCAACTGGGTGAGACGGACAAGGCATTTGAGATTCTGGACAGGATGATCCGTGACCGCCGCGTGATGATCGTGCATATGGAGAGCGATCCGCGGCTTGATCCACTGCGGAGCGATCCGCGATTCGAGCAATTGGCCAAACGTGTAGGATTGCGGTGACGAACTGCTTGATGTTTATTGATTGACCAGGGTTAATGCGCGCGGGACCTATGCGACCTCGACCGGAATCTCGGCACCTTTGCGCGTTTGCCTTGTGTGCCCGTTCCTTCTCTCGATTTCTCTTTGCACCTGGTGATCCGGCCTGCGCAGGATGAGCAACACTGGTACCGCGCAGAGGAACATGACCGCCATGATCCAGAACGCCTCGACGAATGAAAGCATCGCGGCCTGCCGTTGCAGCATGCCGTGGAGGGCGCCGAGGGCGCGTTGTCCGGCGCTGTAAGGGTCGGCACCATGAGCGCGGAACCACGCTTTGAGGCCTTCGAACGCCTGCTGAGTTCCGATATTCCCCGCGCTCAGGTTTTCGCCGAGCCGGACATAGTGGAACTGGTTGCGGCGAGTGAGGAAGGTCGTCATCACCGCTATGCCAAAGCTGCCGCCGATATTGCGCATCAGGTTGAAGATGCTGGTCGCATTGCCCATCTTTTCCTTCGGGATGCGCGACATGCTGAGCGCCATAAGCGGAATGAACATGCAACTCATCGCCAATCCCTGGATAATCTGCGGCCAAAAGATGTCCCAATAACCCGCGTTCAGGTTGAGGTGCGACAGGTCAAACATCGTGAGCGCACCGAGGATGAATCCGACGGCGAGAATCTTTCGCGGATCGACTTTTGATGTGAGTACTCCGACAATGGGCGTCGCCAACAGGCTGCCGACTCCTCGCGGCGACAGCGCCTTCCCTGCCTCGTAGGCCGGGTATCCGAGCAGGGTCTGCAGATAAATTGGCAGCAGCACAAGGCTGGCGTAGAGGATGAAGCCCACAATGGAGATGAGGAAGACTCCGGCGGCGAAGGTCGTGTCCTTAAGAGCCCGCAGATCGACAATCGGATGGTCGATCCATAGCTCGCGAATAATCAGCAGGACGAGCCCCGTCACACAGAGGATCGCGTAGAAGCGAATGAAATCCGAGCCAAACCAGTCCTTGCGCTCGCCGGTATCGAGCACGATCTGGAGCGAGCCGAGGCCAACGGCGAGAAATCCCATGCCCCACAAATCCACCCCGCCCTTCTGCGGCCTGATGTAGGGCGGATCCCAGACGAACTTCAGCATGAGGAAGAACGACAGCAGCCCGACCGGCGCGTTGAGATAAAAGATCCAGCGCCAACTGTAGTTGTCGGTGATGTAGCCGCCGAGCATCGGGCCCATGATGGGCGCAAAGATGATCCCGATGCCGTAGGCCGCCATGGCGACACCGTGCTTCTCCTTGGGGAAGCTCTCCAGCATGATGGCCTGCGCCAACGGCTGCATTCCGCCACCGGTCAGTCCCTGCAATACGCGGAAAATGATGAGCCACTCCAGGCTCGTCGAGACCGCGCAGAGTACCGAAGTAACCGTGAACCCGGTAACGCAGGCGATGATCAGCCGCCGGCGTCCGAAGCGGTTCGCCAGCCAGCCTGACATCGGGAGGATGGTGGCGTTGGAAACGAGATAAGAGGTGACGACCCAAGTGCCCTCTTCGACCGTTGAGCCCATGCTTCCGGCAATGTGCTGGATGGAGACGTTGACGACAGTGGTGTCGAGGATTTCCATGAAGGTCGCCAGCATCACCGACATGGTGACGACCCACGGATTCACGTGCTTGGGCCGGTGCAGTTCCACAGTAGTGGGGTTCGAACTCTAAACGGGAAATCCTAGCCACTGGAGACCCCGCCAATCTGTGACCTGCGACACCTCGCCCTGCCCACATGCCCCGACGTTACTAAAGGCCCGACACCCTCTCCATCTGTCACATTTCTCAGGGTCTTTCTAGAATCTGTTGATCTGCGCTCAGGAGCACCACGGATGCTGATCCCGATTAAGCACGAGAATATGTCGGCGCGACGGTGGCCGATCGTGACGTTCGCGCTCATCGCGATCAATGTCGTTGTATTCCTGTTCACCTACGGACCGATCGAGCGACAGTCGAAGCAGTTCTCGCAGGTCCGGATGCGTATCCTTACGCTTGCCGCGAGACACCCTGATCTGGATATCCCGGAATCCGTCAAACCATTCGTTGATCACATTCGGGAGAAGTATCCGGACGAATTCGCCAAACTCAAGCAACCCACGCTGCAGGTGGCCGATGATCCGGATGCGCGCCTCCATCAAATGCATGAGACCGCGCAATCGCAGGAGGAGATGAACTCGCTCGCCGGCGAGTACGAAACGTTGAACAACAACTCCATCCTGACAAAGTACGGGTACGTACCGGCGCACCCGACGGCGATCTCCTATATCACGGCGAACTTCCTGCACGGTGGATGGCTGCACATCATCGGCAATCTGTGGTTCCTTTGGCTGGCCGGATTTGTGCTTGAAGATACTTGGGGTCGGTGGATCTATTCGGCGTTCTATTTCATCGCCGGTGCGGTCGCGCTACAGTTTTTTGCGTGGACTAATCCCGGAAGCACGGTGCCGCTGGTCGGAGCATCTGGCGCAGTCGCGGCGCTGATGGGTGCCTTCCTCGTGCGATTCCCAAAGATGAAGATCGAAATGTACTGGCTGATTACGTTCAAGGGAGTCAAGTTCAAAGCGCCTGCCTACACTCTGCTGCCGCTATGGTTGCTGATGGAAGTCTTTTACGGGGCACTCTTCGGCTCGGGAAGTACTGTCGCGCACTGGGCGCACGTTGGCGGATTTGCCTTTGGGGCCGTCGCTGCTATGGGACTGAAGTTTTCCGGGCTCGAGCACCTGGCAAACCAGGCCATCGAAGAGCAGGTCGGCTGGACGGCGGATCCGGCGATCACCACGGCGACAGAACAGATGGAGCACAACCAGTTCGACGAAGCGGTCGCGACGCTGCAGGGCTTCCTCGCCACGCAACCGAACTCGGTCGAAGCGCATGCGCTGTTGCAGCAGATCTACTGGCGGCGGCAGGAGCTTCCGCAATATCACGAGGTCACGGCGAAGCTCTGCGCGCTACATCTCAAAGCTCGCGAATACGATCTCGCGTGGCAGAACTACGAGGACTTCCTCAACTCCGGCGGCCAGAATATGCCGGTCGCCACGTGGCTCGACCTTGGCCGCGCCGCCGAAGAACGGCAGGAATACGAGCGCGCACTGAGCGAATATGAAACCCTGATCGCGGCTCACCCTAAGGAGCGCCAGTCGCTTATGGCGCAGATCGCCGCAGGGAAAGTCTGCGTCCAGCGCCTGAACCGACCTCAGGACGCACTGAAGTTCTTCGAGGCCGCAAAGGCCTCACCAATTCCGCACCTGGATTGGGAAATGAATATCGAGGCCGGAATTCGGGACGCCAAGAAGGTGATGAGGGCGGGAAGTGCGGTGGGTGGCGGCGCACATTAGGGCGGAAGGTCGCTTTACGATAACCAATCCAGAGTGGCCGAACTCGATCACCGCGCGAACTTCAGTCCATGCAGCGCACGCGCCGTATCGGACGGCACGCCTCGCCCCAGTACCAGCACATCGAAGACTTCGCCGATCCCCACCGGCGTGACCAGGTGCTTCAGTTGAAGCGCGACCTTGGCGCGCTCCTGCGGTAGCACGTTGTCTTCGAAGGCGTCAGCGAACTCGTTCGCCTCGCCGATGCCGATGAGGAATTGCGACTGTTTCACGAGCGCCAGCGAATCCAGCCCGCACTGTTTCGCGGCCGCTTCCAGCGCGGTGAAATTCACGTGCGTGGTGATGTCCTGGTCCCCCGGAGCCTCGTATGGATCGCCGCCCGCCTGGTGCTGCCGGTAGGTCATCAACGTGTCTAGATGCCGCCCAGCCTGTTGCTCCTCGCGCGTGTAACCGTAGTCGATGAAGACGCCGAAGCCGCGTCGGTTCTCGAAGAGTGTCGCGACACGGCGAATGTGCTCCATCGACAGAAGGTTGACTTCCACCCGGCCATCCTCTTCCGGGCGAACGCTGTAGTTGTCCAAGTAGTCGAGCAGTTCGGGACGCGCGGGAACCGTCCGCTCGACGAATTTGCCGGTGTCGTCGGCATCCACGCGAACCTCGCCCGCCGCGGTCACGATGTCCACCGGCAAGGCGTCGAAGAACTCGTTGCCAAAGGCGATCACCACGTGTCCCAGTTTCGGCTCGACCTCTTCCACCAGTGCGTGCACGGTCGCGTGCCCGGAGGCGACGTATTTGCTCAACCGCTCCTGCAACTTATCGCGAAGCCACTCCGAGGTTTCGACCAGCCGGTAGTGCAGCGCCGTCGAAAATTCTGGAAACTTCTTTGCCGCCCAGTCCAGAACGTCCAGGGCCAGCAACCCGCGCCCCGGCCCCATCTCGACCAGGTCGATCTGCTTCGGCGAGCCCAGCACGCGCCACATCTCTTCAAACTGACGGCAGAGCAACCGGCCGAAGACAGCGTGAACATCGGACGACGTGTAGAAGTCGCCGGCCTTGCCGAATTGCTCGCGCGGCCGCGCATAATATCCCATACCGGTTTCGTACAGGCACATCTGCATGTAGCGCGAGAACGGGATCGGCCCTTCCCGGCGGATGACTTCGACGATGCGATCACGAAGCGGATTTGCGCTCATTAGCTTTGGGAGACGCCCTCCGAGTCCATTCGGGTCTGAGGCGTGCGTCGAAACATTTCGATGAAGTAATCGTGCAAACAGTCGTACAGCTGCCGCTGAAATTGCCACGAGAACTGCGGCGATTCAAGGTCCCGCGGATGCAACTCAAACGTATAGGTGTGCACCGGCACCGGCGGATCCTTGAAGTTGATCAGTACCTCGACGCGATCACCCTTCTGCCGCGCCTCGAATGCCAACAGCGGATGATCGTACAGCGCAAGCTGCTCGCGAACGCGATCGAGGGGCGAAGCGGTCATGGGTTGATTGTAAACGTCCGAACGGGTTCTTAATGTGACAACTGAGTCGTCGCTCCGCTAGTCGGGGATTCTCATCGTAACTTTCCACGCGCTAAAGGGCGCGGCTAACATTGGTGCCGCCCGCTCCTCGGGCTGAAGTGGAGTCGAGGCTGTTGATGCCCACGTCTGCCCACTGCGGCAGACGTGAGGCACGGATCGGACTGTTACCTTGCCACAAGCTTTATCCGGGCGGCCACTTCAAATCGCGCCCGCCGAGAAGGTGCAGGTGTATGTGAAAGACGGATTGCCCTGATCTCGGGCCGACGTTGTAAACCGTGCGATACCCATCCTCGATTCCGCGCTCGCGCCCGATCTTCGCCGCGACCAACTGGCAGTATCCGAGTATCTCGGCATCTTCCGGCGCGGCGGTATTGAGACCCACGATGTGCTCTTTGGGAATGATCAGCACGTGCGTGGGCGCCTTCGGATTGATGTCCTCGAAAACGTAGACCCGCTCGTCTTCGTAAACCTTTCGGGACGGAACCCTCCCGGCAATGATCTTGCAGAAGAGGCAATTCGGATCGGTCACATTCGTTCCTCGTTCTTCGTTAAAGACTGAAAAGGATACATGAAGCAGCACATTGGGAAACAGCCCGGATTTAACGGACCCACATCTGAGAAAAGCGCGCAGATGTGGGGCGCCCCCGCTTTTCACGGAGAACCAGGAACGAGGAACGAAGAACTATCTGCAGTACCACACGCGCGCGGGCGGAAAGTTGCGGGCCTCGAACTCGTCCTCGACGTGGTCAAAGCAGGCGCGCAACTCGCGCTCAATGGTACGCATGAATTGATAAACAATTACCTGGCCGTCGGCGCCAGTCATGTCCCGCGATTCGCGCAGGATGCGCCGACGCAGGACAGTCGGAATGGTGGTGTAAGGAATACCGGAGATGATGTAATCCGCGTTGGCGATTTCCAACTCTAAAAGTATGTTGCGCACGTTTGCGGCCGACCCGTGCACCACCGTCACCCGCGGATCGTGAAGGCGCTGCCGCAGCAGGAATACGAACTCCTCGTTCATCTCCACAAGAACCAGGCGTCCGTTCGGGTGGAGCTTCGACAGGAGATGCTGGCTCACGTTGCCCACGCCCGGTCCGTACTCGACTACCACCCGGGCTCTATCCCAGTTGATCCGATCCGAGATCCGCTGAATCAGAAACCGCGAACTCGGAATAACCGAACCAAGCATTCGCGGATGCTGGATGAAATTTTTGGCAAATAACAGTAAGGGATTCTGCGGCACTACTCGCGTCAGTGACAAATTTCCACCTCGGGAAACGCCCTAAGTACGATGCGTACGACCCTTGTTCGGGAGTAGCCGACAAAAAGCGCAGCAGCCCCGAGTGTCAACTCTGCCCGGCTTAACGCAGGAAACTGAAACTTCTTTATGCCGCTTGCCCTCTTGGCATGACAAATGACCGCCGCCAAACCCAAGTCAGCAGCGCCAGCGAGGGAAGTTGTCGGGCGAACGTATCCACGGCGGCCTCGATGCCGCGCCACTGCTCCGGAGCGATCGTCTTCGCCAGTTCGCGATGATCTCGCACGGGCAGTCCCGAGGTCAACCCAATTGACCTGCGCGCAATTTCATCTTTCACACGGAGAAAGTCCGGTTGCGCCATCACTCGCTTCGCATCCTGCCAAACCGCGGCGAGATAACCCGGGAAAGGAGTCAGCACGCGGAATTGATCCATCACAATTGGCGAGCCGGTAGTCCGCTTGATGTCGTTGTAGATTAGCCAGGTGCGCAGTCCGGCTTCTTTCTCCCCGGGGATGTGCAAACTGATGAGGCGGGACAAGGCAGGTGCCTGGCGTCCGTTCGTGATCCGTCCGCGCTGTCCTCCGGAAAACCCGCGCTGAAGCAGTCGCGTGAACAGGATCATCCTTGGCATTCCTCGCGCGAACACGCCAACCACTCCGGCAAGGACGGGCATGTCCGCCGTCGATACCTTCTGGCCTGCGAGGAGTTTCTCCTGTTCACCCAATCGCCACGCGCCTGAGATCGCGCGCGAACGGATGAATTCTTCCATCGCGTTGGTTGAGGCAGTGAACTCGCGGCTCTTCGCTACCGGCCCGAGGTCTTTCCATGCCAGGCGAAAATACTCCGGGCACCCGGCAAGGACTTTGAAAAGACTGGGAATGTATGGCAGGTCGAATGCCGCTTTTATCTCGCCATAGATCTGAGCGGCTTCCGGGGAAACTTCGGATTCTTCGTACAGGCGGTCTAACGGCATGGAACCCTCATCTGTTTTGGACGGGGTTCCTGACCCTTTTCGTTGGCTGAGAAACTGTTTGAGCTACTGGACCGCTTCTTCGGGTTCGTCGCTGGCGGCGTGGCGTCGCAGAATCTGCGGCAGGTTCGCCGAAAAAGCCGAGCGTGGCAGCACCATGTCGCAACCTGCATCTTGCGCCTTCATTTTCAGGTCGCCCTGAACATGCGACACGAATCCGATGATGTTGGTGTCCTTCTTTAGCTTCGCTTTCAGCTTTGGAATCAGCGTCAGCGGCTTGATGGCCAAATTGTTCAGATCGACGATGATCAGCGAGGGCTTCTCGCCGGTCTCTTCCACCGCGCCCAGAACATCCTTATCAGTCTTGACGAAATCGACCTTGAGGTTCAGTTTGCGGGCGGTTTCGTTGATCTTGGCCAGAAAGAAAAGGTCGTCGATGTAGGCGAAAATCCGGGGCGTGTTCTGCCCATTGCCGGGTAACGGCTCCGGGTCCGGCTGGAAGAACTGGCGACCCTGCTGGAAAGAAGGACGTCCGTTTCCATTGCCGTTGCCGTTCTGCAGCGCTGCACGATAGCTGTGATCCATCGGTGCGCTGTAGAGGTGGGCATCCGGCGTTTTGGAGTTCATCGGTCCGGTGCGCTGCCCACGCTGTTTCTGCCGGTGAGGACGCCCCCCGTGATGGCGATTCTGTCCGCCACCCTGGGCCTGCTGCCCCCCCTGCCATTGTCCTTGTTGGCCCTGCCCGCCCGGCTGTCCGCCATGCTGGCCCGGCCCTCGACGCCCACGGCGCCGTCTGCGGCCTCTCCCGCCGGATTCCCCGGCAGGACGGTTCGGTCCACTATTCATATTTCAGTTACTCTTTTTCTTTGTGTTGCTTTGGATTACTGCTCCGGAACTCTTCCGGCATAGCCAGCCGCCGGATTTCCCCAAAACACCGAGCTATAGGGCTAAGCCTCTACGGAGCGATTCCGTCTGTAATGACTTGCGCGTCTTGAACTTTTGGCAAGTTGCGCTGCGATGCTCCCAAGCACCGCCTGAAGGATACTGCATCGTATCCGTCTACTAGCCTCAACGCAAGCTGAAACCGAAGGAACTTTTCCACCGATCGACGCTGGGCAATCCCGCTCGTACTAGCACCCACGCTGGATGGGGACTGTCCCTATGATGCTGGGCCACAGGATGGCGGCTCAGAAAATCGACGCCTTCGGGTGCCGGTGCCGAATAAATTGCTCCCCGAACCCGAACCGGCAAATTCTTCAACCTGCCTTCTCGAGCGTCAATGCTTGACTCATCCATTCTACAACAACTTGGGGCGCGCAAAGCCACGGCAAGAAATCACTCAGCATCTAAGGTCAGTAAGAGCTTTTCTTCCAAAGGTAAGGACATTACCGCTATGGGAATGGGTACTGGTGGGTCCGGTAAGGTCCTGGAAAGATGTCGCGACCGCTATCGATGATGCGCACGGCGCGGAGGTGAACGAGGTCGGGCTGATTACGAGCAAGGTCCAAAGCAGCCAGGGGCCTTTAGAAGGCCGGGTTCGCGCCGACCACGATGTACTTCGGACAACGACCGTGTCCTGCGCTTGGAATCAACCAGAGGTTGCCAGCTGGACCGTCAGATCTGTGAGATGGTGGGCGCTATAGGATTCGAACCTATGACTTCCACCGTGTGAAGATGGCACTCTACCGCTGAGTTAAGCGCCCTGAACTCCATCTCATTGTAGCAAACGCAAAGTGGCCGGCCAACGTACCCCACCTGTGGATTCCCCCAACCCCAACTCCTCAGGCATAATAGTGGACTTGGCGTTGTAACTTTGGTAATACCCCATGGATTTCGAGCGGGACCGCAGCCCGGAAAACGCTGATTCGGAAGGCTCTGAGAACGCGCAACTTTCGGCGGGCCATAGGGTTCGATCCGGTATGAGCAGTTTCGCCTATGACGGTGTGCTGCCCATGGGGTCGCCGGGTGCGGCCGGGGCCGAAGGGGCTGGGAGTAGCTTGTCCTTCGACTGTACCGCTCCACTCAGCGGCTTGAGCGATGCCGAAGTCATGCTGCGCGTGAAAGCCGGCGACGACGGCGCGTTCAATTACCTGGTGGATAAATTCCGCCGGCCGATGATCAGCTTCATGTACCGCATGACGCATAACTCGGCAACGGCGGAAGATTTGGCGCAGGAAGTCTTTCTTCGGGTGTATCGTTCTCGTGCCGGATACACAGCCGACGCCAAGTTCACAACCTGGTTGTACCGGATCGCCACGAATCTTGCAGTAAACCACGCGCGCGATACCCGGCACGAGCGGCCCGAAGTAACGGTCAACATCGACGAAAGCGATGAAGAGACCGGCTTGACTGTGGATGTGCCCGATACGTCGATGAATGCCGAACAGGGTATTCTTCGCCGCGAACGGCTCGCCGCCATCCGCAAGCACGTCGAAGCACTTCCGGAGCGGCAACGGTTAGCGGTTCTGATGCACAAGTATCAGAACATGGATTACAAGCAGATCGCAGAGGTCTTGCACCTGAGCGAATCTGCAACTAAATCGCTTCTGTTCCGCGCTTATGAAACTCTGCGCGAGAAATTGAAGGATTTTGTTTAATGAGGCGGGTATGAGCTGCAACGAACTTCGCGATCAATTGGTGGATGTAGCCTGCGGGACACAGGCTTCGGCAGAAGTGTCGAAGCATGTCGAAAGCTGTGCGGCCTGCGCCACTACCCTCAGCGAGCTGCGCAAGACCATGGCACTGCTCGATGAATGGCAGGTGCCGGAGTCGACGCCGTATTTCGACGTTCGCCTGCAGGCGCGTCTGCGCGAAGAACAACAGAAAGCACACGCGAGTTGGCTCGATTGGTTCCGTAAGCCGGTGCTTGGCGCCGCTGCCGCACTTCTGATCGCCGCCGCCGTTGGTCTCATGCAGACCCACGATGCCGGAAACGTGGTACAGAAGGGTGTGCAGCCGCAGTATGTTGCCGGAACCGCCGCCGGCGATCTGCAATTCCTCGACAAGAATTCAGATGTATTGCAGGATTTTGACGCCCTGGACTCGTTGGACACTGCTGCTAATGTCGACAACGGTCCCACGGCAAACTAGCGGGATAAGGCGATGCGCGGGCCAAGATTCATTTTCGTGTTGGTGCTCGTAGTTGGTTTGAGCTTTCCGGTGCTGGCACAGCGCCACAGGAATAATGCGCCTCCGCCGCCCGCGCCCAAGCAGGACCAGCGCAGCTTCCACTCGTCGCAGCAAAACCAGCAGCAACAGTCCAATGACAATGGCGCCCGAAATTTCAACGGTGGTGGGAATTTCCGCGGCCCCGGCCCGCACATAGGCGACTGGCTGCGTCGTCACGAGAACCTCCCGCCTGCCGACCAGCAGAAGCAGTTAGAAAACGACCCCAACTTCCGGAAGCTTCCGCAGCAGCGCCAGGAAGAGTTGCGCCAGCGATTGGAGAAGTTCAACAATCTTCCTCCGGATCAGAAGCAGCGCGTGCTCAGACGCATGGACATGCTCGAGCACATGACTCCGGCGCAGCGCCAGGAAACACGGCAGCTTTTCCAGCAATTCCGCCAATTGGATCCTGCGCGGAAAGAACTGGTTCGCGGCGAGATTCGTAGAATCCGCACGCTTCCAGCCGAAGACCGTCAGCGCACCTACAACTCCGACCAGTTCCGCAGCAGCTTCACCCCCGATGAGCAGAACATCATTCGCGGCATGGGCGAGATGCCGCAACCGAGCGCCCCCGGTGCCCAGGAACCCCGCTAGGCGCAATCAGGTATGGCACTAGTCAGAATCTGATCCGCATCCTGTCGATTCATCCGACTCTCGGATTTTCTGTTGCTTATTAAGTTCATTGTCCAAGAATCCGATTGAATCTTGTGGTTCGATCAACCTAGTATCGGAAACGGTTCTTATGGTCGATATCGTTTTCGAAACTACCCGCTTCAATCTCACTGAACCGCAGGAGGGCCGTTTCGGTCAAGACGTCCTCGACTGGCTAAGTCCGAAAGTTGAGCTTCACGGTGCACAGTCGGGCAGGAAATATCCGCAGTCGTGGGGATGGGAGATGGAAGTGCGCCACGGAGGAACTACTTACCTCGTAGGCGCCAGCGGGACAGGTCGCGAAAACGCTGCCTCCCCAAACGAAGGCATTTGGCGCGTCACCGTCACCAAGCGGCGCTCCATCCTCGAACGCGCCCTCGGTAAGAACCGTATGTCGAAAACTGACCCTCTGCTCTGGATGATCGAGAGTGCCCTTAACGCCGAGGCCGACATCTCGAACGTCCGCCGTGAAGTTTCCGCCGCCTAGAACAGTTCTTCCTTCGTCGCTCTTTGTTCCTCGTTGCTTGTGATCGGAGATCTGTTTAGTCGCTGTTTTGTTATTCGGTTCACCCGATCTTCTGTTTTTCGGTTGCTTCCCGGTTCCCCCGATATTCGGTTCTTCGGTTCTTGTTCGGTTCTACAATGTCTTCATGGCCAATTTAATGCTGGTTTACGGAATGCGCCTGCTCCCTTCCGATGAAATTTCTGAGGTCGGCGAAGCCATCCTCAAGTTGAAAAATGGACGTGAGGCTCGCGTTACCATGCATGTCCTCGAGGGTGGCAAAGAGGAGATCGAGTCGCAATTGCGCCAGAGCGTCGACGCCTTCTTCAGCTTCTATCCTGAAATCTGATTCTCTGATTCGCGGAAACCTTCTGTGCCGTTTCCTCGTAACACTATTCAGCGGCTGCATTCGCCTCGGGGTGTAAGGCTATAATCGACAGGATTCGGAATGGACTTCTTTACCAAACTGCAGGTCCGAACCGGCTGGAAACCGCCCAAGAGCGTTCTCGCTCGACTGGCGGCGCTGCTGGCTGCAATCACCATTCCGCTTTACATCCTGGGCGCGATCTTTTCATCCCTAAATCGCAGCCGCTGGTATCCGCCGACACTCAGCTTCCTGCTCTGGTTCTTGTCCATTGTCTTATTGCTGCTCGGCTACCGCTGGCTGCGCCGCAACCTGATGTGGCGTTTGCGCAATCGCCTCGTCGTCACTTACATCTTCATCGGCGTCATTCCCATCCTGCTGCTGCTCGCGATGGGCGCCATTACCGGCTATCTCTTCGCGGGACAGTTCGCAACCTACGTTGCAACTGAGGACATTTCAGAGGAGTTGCAGCGCCTGGAAGCCGGAAACGCGATGCTCGCGACCGAGATCGCCGCGCGAACACAGGACACGCGCATCACCGCCGCTGAGGTGGTACAAGCGGCGCATGAGCGCCTGCGCGCGGAATTCCCCGGCCGAGTGATCACTGTCTGGATGGGCAAAAAGTCCTTCGTCGTTCCGGCGGAACCGAACTCGGCTCCGCTGGAAATTCCGGAATATGCGCGCAAGCCGTTCTTCCGCTCGCTCGTTCTCGGTGACGACAATCGCATCTACCTGCGCGCCGTGAACACGGTCGACGGTCGCAACGGAGTTCCGGTCTCGGTAGTCACAAGCGTTCCAATGAGCGCGCAATTGCTGAGCCAGATCGTCAAGGACTCGGGCGTCGTTACCGTTCAACCTCCCGATATCGTCCAGGACAATTCGGCTCCGCAGCCTGCAACGACAACGCCCGGACCAAAGAAAGAGGGCGGAGTGCAGTTCCGCTTCGGCGGACAGAAGGACAGCTCGGTCGTTACGCTGCAAGGCGGGACATTTGGCGACGGTCGTGTTACTGCGGGAACAGTTGCGCCGAAGAGGAACTGGCTCGACAAGGAGCTTACGTTTGGAACCGCCCTGCAACTGAGGATCTGGCGGACTGGCGACGTGAAACCGGGACTCCTCGTCGTACAGACACGGCCTTCGACGCTCTACCAACGGCTGTTCCGGACACTCGGCGACTTCTCCGGCATCATTCTCTCGGCGCTCATCGCAATCGCAATCCTGTTCGCGCTGATTGAACTCGTCGCCCTGTTCATCGGCGTGCGGCTGACGCGAACCATGACCGCTTCGGTGGCGAACCTCTATGATGCGACCCAGCACATCGAGACTGGACAACTCGCGCATCGCATCCAGGTTACGCGGGAGGACCAGCTTGCAGCACTCGAGCGCTCGTTCAACTCCATGACCGAGTCCCTGCAGAGGCTCATTGTCGAGCAGAAGGAGAAACAGCGGATCGAGAGCGAATTGGCAATCGCGCAGGAAGTCCAGTCGCTGCTCTTCCCGCGCGACATCAGCTCGCTCGAAGGACTGGAGGTTCACGGCATCTGTCGCCCGGCGCGAACCGTGAGCGGAGACTATTACGACTTCCTTCCGGTCGGTCCGCATCAGCTTGGGCTCGCGGTGGGAGACATTTCCGGCAAGGGAATCTCCGCGGCGCTGCTGATGGCGACCGTTCATGCGTTCGTTCGCGCTTACACGCTGGTGGAATCGGTCCCGGCGTTGCAGGCGGTTGGCGCCGGAAATGGTGATGGCGAGAACGCGCTGATCCGCATGTCAGATCGGGGGAGCGCGACTGAGCTTCCGCCGGGAACGCTGCTGGCGATGCTGAATCATCAGCTCTATCGAAGCACTCCGAGCGAGAAGTACGCGACGATGTTTCTTGGCTTCTACGATACGCACACGCGACAACTGAAGTATTCCAACGCTGGTCACCTTCCTCCGCTGATCATCGGGCAAGACGGAAGCGTGCGACAGCTCGACACTGGTGGCCTTGTCGTTGGTCTGTTCGGCGATGTGACTTACGCCGACGATTCGGTGGAGATGAATCCGGGCGACATCCTGGTCGCTTATTCTGACGGAATCACCGAACCCGAGAACGAGTTCGGCGAGTTCGGCGAAGAGCGCCTGATCGCGCTCGTCCATGAGAATCGCAACCTCTCGCTCGA